>DATIKF010000351.1:0-30143 GCA_035477855.1 Dissulfurispiraceae bacterium | reverse complement strand
GTGGCAAAAATCCTGCAGCGCAGGGTTTTCAGGGTTGGGTACGTCTTGCTGCATACCACCACATGTCGGAACAGGCTCATCAGGGTATAGGCAAGCATGACACAGCTCATTGTGCCCTCTGTGGCACTGAAGCTCTGCATGAGGAAGCCGGGCTTCACGATCATTTTCGCTGAGCCCTGGTTCTGAGTGTGAGGCGTCCGCATACACTGATTAATCCGCGGGAATCACAAAACCGCCGCGCTTGCCGCCTGAAGAGTCTTGCCGGAACAGGGAGGGATTAATTCCCGCATCAGGGCTCTGCCAGAGGACAACTCTGTCGCAGCCCTCGCTCACCGCCTGATACATGGCCTTGTCAGCTGCCCGAACAATCGCGGTTGCTGATTCATTGCACACCGGATATGTTGCCACCCCGATACTCATGGTCACATGCTTCACACTATCAAGTGCAGATGGCGGAGCAATCTGCCGGATGTCGGTCCGCACGCGCTCCATAACAGCCAGCGCTTGACCCATGCCGGCCTGAGGCATAATCAACGCAAACTCATCTTCGCCGAACCGTACCAGCACATCATTTATGCGAACGGCATTCTTCAAAGCCATTGCAGCCTGCCGTAAAGCATCAAGACTGCGTGCATGCGCAGCACGACCGCCGGTCATCTGCCTGACGCCGTCCAGTCGCATGAGCGCCAGCGAAAACGGGAGAGAGTGACGCTTGGACCGCTTGAACTCCTCCTCAATCCTGACCTCGAAGTACCGTCGATTAAAAAGGTCCGTGACGGGATCAACAAATGCAGCGTCCTTCATTTTTCTCACCTGTTCATGCTGCGCGGCAAGTTTCAGAAGGATATACATCTGGGACAGAAAATATCCGAGAACGGTAACATCATCATTGGTAAAAGACTTGCCCCCGATCTTGTCTGCCATGTTGAGAACGCCGATGACATCGTCCCCGCTGGCAATAGGCAGGCTGAGACATGACGGGGTTTTAAACGATGGCTTCCCCCCCCCCGCAAAAAGCTTCAATTCATCGTCGGTATTTATCAGGATGTGCTTTCCTGACTTGTATGCCGTGCCGGCAATGCCCTCGCCGGCACGGACAAAAACATCCATCATGAGTTCTTTCATGGTGCCCCGCACAGCTGCGACAGACAAAGAAAGGCCGTCGTCTGTCGGGAGCATCAGCGAGCACTTTTCCACCTTGATGACACGGGCAGCCTCATCTACGATATGCTCATACAGTTCTTCAGGCGTCGAGCAGTGCTGCACCATGTGAGCGGTCTTTTCAAAAATGCTTTTCACCATTTCATATCGTGCATAATAGCCATAGGTTGCTGATCTGCTCTCAAAAACATTCGCAAGCAGCCTGCAGAGGTCAGAGATTGAATCGAAAGCATATTTTTCAAGGAGAGTATTGAACACCCCGATGATTCCGAAAAATGACTTGTCCGTGCATATCGGAAAGAGATACATCGACAGTATCTCATCATCAAAGCCTGCGTGCAATAATTCATGCGCATCGATGACCGAGAGCGGCTCTTTCGAGCTCAGCACCCTGGCAACAAGCTGGTTGTCCGATTTCAGCTGCAATGCGTCGACAAAAGCGTGTTTGCGACCGCTCGTGCTCTCCACCGGGAAAGAGTCCTCTTTCTTGATGAATACCGCCGCACTCTCAATGGCAAAAACAAATGTTGCTGCTTCAATGATGCGTTTGTACAGATCCTTCAACGGCATGTCATACCGAACTCCCGCGACGAGACCGCTTATGACCCTCATCCAGTGTGATTGCCGCTTGAGCTCATTCTTTTCATGTCCGGTGGCAAGCATGCCGTCGAGCAGAGGGCGAACGTTTCTGACGATTTCCTGCACCCGATGAAGGGGGATAACGCGCACCCGCATAAGGTGCTCCGCAACGCTCTCATAAGAGATGCCGAAATGAACCCCTTTTTTTACAAAAAAATCTATATAATCCTTATCAGCAATGTAAAACGCATCGGCGACAACAACAGCGTTCATGCCTTTGGAGCGGATAGGAATAAAAACGTGATACTGATCTGAAGGGCCTTGCTCAACAACGGTCTCGTTCGTGGTCAGCACCTTGGCAAGCATCCGGGACAGAAAACTGCTCAGCAGTTGTGATCCCTTCGAATGGCTGCGAACTGCCTCAAGAACAACGTCTTCACGCGACGGCGGGATGAGCATGCTCTGCCGGTCGTCATACAGAGAAAAACTGAGGCCGGTCATCTCAGACAATGAATCAAATGCCTTTGCAAGCATTTCTGCATCAATCACATAGTTTGCCATATGTGTTACTCTCCCATGACATATTGTCATCGCGTCCGGATGCCTTTGCGACATTTTACCATTATTTCTCGGTGGATCGTACAGCTTTTCCTCACGCTGTCCGAAAGTTCATCGAAAAATGAATGCTGCCGTCATTACATGAATATAACAAATAAGTTACGATAGAAACATGATAGATACGCATTGCCATCTGGAAATGAAGCAGTTTGATGAAGATCGCACGGCGGTTATCGATCGCGCTCGAGCATCGGGCATCGAATACATGATTACCGTTGCCTCCGACCTCAATGGGTGCGAAAGTGCTGTTCGGCTTGCAGAAAAGCACGATTGTATTTTTGCCGCAGTCGGTCTGCATCCCCATGATGCAAAAGACTATAGTAACGCGACATTTGAAAGAATCATGGAACTGTCCCGTTCCCCCAAAGTCGTAGCAATCGGGGAGATGGGTCTTGATTATTACTATGACCATTCCGCTCGCGAAATACAGCGCACCGTTTTTGCAGAGCAGCTCGCCTTTGCAAAAGAGCGGGATCTCCCGGCCATTGTCCACAGCCGCGATGCGCAGGAAGACACGCTCAGAATCATGGAGAATTCGGGGGTGAGAAAAGGAGTCATGCACTGCTTTTCAGGCGATGTTGCCATGGCAAAGCGTGCAATCGCCCTCGGGTTTCACATCTCCCTCGCTGGGCCGGTAACATTCCGGAATGCCGCTGAACTCAGAGAAGTTGCACAGATGGTCCCCGATGATTTGCTGCTCATTGAAACTGATGCTCCGTATCTCTCTCCGGAGCCGATGCGCGGCAAACGAAATGAACCGGCCTGCCTGGTGCATACCGCAAAACATATTGCTGAACTGCGCGGCATTACCATTGAAGACCTCGACCGTCTTACGACGCTGAACGCACAGCGACTCTTCGGTATCGGCAAGCTTCCCGAAGCGAAATTCACCTATGCGATTCGCGATTCGCTCTATCTGAATGTCACGAATCGCTGCACGAGTGCGTGTACCTTCTGTGTCCGCTTTCACAGTGACTTTGTCAAGGGACACAACCTCATGCTCGACAGGGAGCCGACTGCTGAGGAGCTTATTGAGGAGATTGCGGATCCCGCACGGTATCGGGAGATCGTCTTTTGCGGCTATGGCGAGCCGATGCTCCGGCTTGATGTCGTGAAAATGGTTGCTTCATGGGTAAAGCAGAATGGCGGCCATGTGCGCATCAACACCAACGGCCAGGGAAACCTCATCAACAAGCGCAACGTCCTGCCTGAACTTCACGGTCTTGTCGACGTTGTTTCGGTAAGCATGAATGCTCATGATGCTGAAACCTATGAGCGCGTCAGCAGACCGTCGTTTCCTGGCGCCTACTCAGGGGTTATCGATTTTATACGCGAGGCGAAAAACCATATTCCTGATGTTCGGGTTACCGTTGTCACCGCTGAAGGGGTTGACGTCGCCCGTTGCCGGCAGATAGCTGATGAGTTGGGAGTCCCGCTGCGCGTCCGCAAATTGGATGTGGTGGGGTAGCTTCATTGGAGGCTTCTCGCCTGACTCGTGCGAGGATGTCCGAACAGTTGCAGCTGTCTGAAGGAGGATGAGACAAAAAAACTGGTTGATGAAAAAATGAAGGACGCCGCGGAAAAGGCCGGAATTGTTCCAAAGAAAAAACCGGCGGAAAGCTACTGATGAAATGCCGGCTCCGTCACCTGCTTCCTGCGTTCAAAGTCATGGACTTGTGCCGGAGCTGAACTTAAATCATGCCGAGCAGCACAAGCCCGTCTTTCACGAACAGCACTGCGAAAACCAGAAGTATGATGCCCATGCCTCTCGGCGTATGTATATACGCTTTACTTGTCATGAAAGCTTTGAACTGCTCGACAATAACTGCGAGCAGCATCTTTATCACCACAAAAGAAGACATAGTTGCAAAAAGCGGGGCCTGAAAACAGCAAAAAGCATTCGGAACTGCAAAACGCAAGCGCCGAGATTCAATGAGGCATGGGGGGGGGAGATGTCTGAGACATTGCACGCTCGGCTGAGAAAACGAGGGCAGTTCAGGGGAAACTCATTCAGCCCGGTATTCATGCGAAAAGTTTTTGTCGTAGAGTTTCGACTCCTTGCCAAGCGGTGTTTCAGAAGCTCGCAGGGCTTCGCCGACATAGATGAGAGCGGTCTTTTTGATGCCGGCATCGGCAATAAGCTGCGCGAGATTGTTCAGTCTTCCGCGGACAATGCGCTCTTCAGGCCACGACGCTTTTTCGACGACTGCAACCGGGGTTTCGAGGGGGTAAGAGGTGAGGAGCTCGGCCTGCACGTTCTCAGCCATCCCGACGCTCAGGAAGATAATCATTGTTGAGCGGTGCTGCGCCAGTGAGCGGAGCGATTCGCTTTCCGGCACCGGCGTGCGGCCTTCCATGCGGGTAAAGATAACGGTCTGCGATATTTCAGGGATCGTGAGTTCCTGTCCGAGTGCGGCTGCTCCGGCAAAGGCGGAGGAGACACCGGGAATAACAGCCGTCGAAATGCCGAGGGCATGAAGGCGCTCGATCTGTTCGGTGATGGCTCCGTATATGGCCGGGTCGCCGGTGTGCAGACGCGCAACCATCTTGCCTGCTTTGACGGTTACTGCAATGCAGGAAACAATATCATCAAGGTTCATGGCGGCGGAGTCGAGCACCTCTCCCTGCAGGTCCGCCAGCAATGCCGGATTCACAAGGCTTCCGGCGTACAGTATAAGATCAGCAGCATCGAGCAGACGTCTGCCCTTGAGGGTGATAAGTTCGGGATCTCCAGGCCCTGCTCCAATGAAATAGACATCAGCCATCGGCAATCCGCTCTTCCATATATCTCACAACGAAATTGACCGTTGCGAGAATCTCGTCAGTCTGCGGCAGATGTGAAGCTATCCTGCGGGGATAGTTACGGCTGAGCATCATCCGGATCGACTCGGTGAAGTTCAGGTCAAAAACCCATGAAAGCTGAAGCAGGCGAAAGTCGTTCAGCGAGCGGAGCTGCCGGAGTGTGAAAATCTTCCGCTCTGCAATGCAGTGGATCGCTTCGGGAGAATACCCGGCAGTCTCGGGCAGGCCAAGCCCGATGCCGGAGGGATTTGATTTGCCTTCATATGCATCGATAAAAACGCGCAGGATGTCGAGTTTATCGGCATCACGGATCAGTTTCAGAAACAGAATCTGCCGTGCGTCGGGAAGATCGGGCAGGGCGAAGGCATTATGAAAGCGGACGGCGGCAGCAATGAGCGTCTGATCCTGAGCATGCAGCTTTTCCAGAACACGGTTTTCCTCAAGCGCTTTCACACTCAGAAGCGCATGATTTTCAGACTGGTCGTCACGGAATGTCCTGTAGTGGACAAACTGCGGAAAGCGCCCGACATCGTGAAAAAGCGCGACTGCTTCGGCAATCAGAATATCTTCCGGCGACAACCGAATGGAGGCAGCGATGCTGCGTATGTTCTCGCAAACATTGAACGTATGCTGCTCTTTCATGTCGAGGTTCCGCTGTTCTTGGGGGTCCGGAAGGGTGTGATTTCTGCAAAAGCCGGCGAACCAGGCTTTCATGCGTTCAAGATCATGCTCGCGCATGCGGTCTCCGGGTGCGGATAATCAGGATCGAAAAGTAGTCGAGATCCTCCGCTGTTATTGAACTGACATCCAAGACGATGCGCTCGTCAGGCATGCCGGCACGGGCTACATACACGCAGTTGCCCTCCAGATGGAGTTCTTTCAGAACCGGGAGAATGTCTGCAAACACAGAATGTACTTTCATCAGAACAACGGTGTCGAAACCGGCCAGCACCGTCCTGATGTCGCCGGCGTATGTCGCCGGAAGTATCGAGATTTTTTCATCGCCGAGGCCGAGTGAAATGCCGGCACGCGCAGCAGCGGCAGTTACCGACGATATGCCCGGAACGAAATCGATGATTACGCCGGGCAGTCGCTGCAAGAGGAGATCATGCAAATAGAAATAGGTGCTGTAAATTGAGGGGTCGCCGAGAGTAATGAAAGCAACGTCGGTGCCTTGCTGCAGGCGGCTGATAATCTCCCGCGCGGTCGCTTCCCACTTTTGCACCATTTGGGCGTCCCCTTGTGGGTGCTGTTTTCCCACACTATGATCCCTGGTTTTCCGCATCGGAAAATGCGCTTCGATAATGTCAGTGCCATCGAGGATCACCGCCTGCTGAACGATTGAAAGAGCGAGGCTGGTGCCTTCCTCTCTTCCTTTGGGCACGCAGATGGTAGGCACTCTTTCGAGGATTCTGACCGCCTTGAGCGTCAGCAGTTCCGGATCTCCCGGACCAATGCCGATAACGAAGAGTTTCCCGTTCATTCGGGGCAGAACCGCTCTCTGTGGACCCGTGCCGCATCATACTCACTGTCAGCATGCGGTGCAGGCACGGTTTCAGGGTAGCCAATCGCCATCAGGCAGAGGACCCGGTGTGTCGGCGGCATGCCGAGCAGTTTCCTCACATAGTCTTCGGGCGGCCCGACTTCCGCCTCGGTGCCTTCAGCTATCTGGATATAGCAGGCGCCAAGCCCCTGAGCAGTCGCTTCAAGATAGATGTTCTCGGCCGCCATGGCGCAGTCTTCCTGAAAGCGCCGAGCCTTTTGCGCATCGTAGCAGACAGCGAGAAGGAGCGGCGCATGCCCGGCAAATGCGGAATACGGCGTTGCGCAGGAAAGTTGTCCGGCAGTGGATCGGCTCTCTATGACGATGAATTCGGTCGGCCGGAGATTCTTCGCGGTCGGAGCGAAAAATGCGGCCTTCAGAAGCTCATGAATTTTTTCCTGCTCAACCGGCTTCGGAAGATACCGGCGAACGCTCCTCCTGTTGCGAATGGATTTTATCATAATGAGCGTTCTCCCCGGATCACGAATACAGGGTTCTGCGCCCCGAAGAAATTACCGTCACCGAGCTCTTTCATTTTCGCAATGCTCACCTGACAGGCGTCCACCTGGAATCCGTTGTTTTTCAGCCCTGCAATCGCGGCATTCAAGGTCTCAATCTGTGCGGCATTGATAACGACAATCCCCTTCGGCATGACGCCGGATACGTGGGCGAGAATTTCGGCCATGCAACCGCTGCTGCCGCCGATAAAGATCCGAACCGGCGCAGGCAACGCAGCGAGCACTTCAGGAGCGCTTCCGGCAATCACCTCGATATTAAAGGCTCCGAACCGTGCGCGGTTGGACCTGATATGCACTAGTTGTTCTACGTCCTTCTCAATCGAATAGACTTTAATTCCCGGTGCGAGCCGGGCAATCTCCACAGAAACAGAACCGGACCCTGCTCCGATGTCCCACACGACGCCGGACAACGGAAGGGACAACTTGTGCAGCGCAACCGCCCGGACTTCATCTTTTGTGATGAGTCCGCGGCTGTGCAGAATGGCGTCTTCCTGCAGACTGAAGGCAGCGGAAACCGATGGGGTCGCGGCAGCACGGCGTATGATCACGACAATATTCGGCTCGCGGAAGTTTCTTCCGGCAAGTTCAGCGGGCGTGCCGGAGATGATGCGCTCTGTCGGATACCCAAGCTGCTCGCAGACGTGCATGGTGATCGCCATTGACTGCGAAAAGCTGCTGGAAGCAACCATTTCGGCAATGACCGCCGGATTGTTTTCCTTGTCTGTGAGGATAAATATCTTCGCGTGCTGTGCGAGAAGATACGGCACATCATGCAGTGAATACGGAAGCTTTCTGCGCTTGGCTGGGTCCGGGCCGCCGTGCAGACTGATGAGAAGCGCGTCGTCCCACGATTCTTTGGTCAGACTGCTTGCCAGCTGAACACTCGAAAGATCGGGCATGATCTGCACAATGGCCGGGCCGAAGCGGTCAAGCGTGCGCTTGCCGATGCCATGAAACAGAGGGTCGCCGGAGGCTATGAGGCCGATGGTTACGGCGGGGTCGGAATCGATCTGTTCGTCGATGAATGACATCACTTCGTCGACGTTGTTAATGATCTTCAGCCTGTCTTTCACCAAAGGATACTCGGAATAGTCAGGGAAAACTTCCATCAGACGGTTTGAAGCAAGGACTACGTCGCTTGCAAGCAGTGCCTCTGTAGCAAGATCGTCGAGCGGACGGTAGCCGATGCCGATGACATTGATTATGGGCATGTAAAGCCTGTTGCTCCTTGATTTGAAATGGTTCTTGATTATAGCACAGGATTATTTCGCAGCCGGAATTGAGAGAGGTTCATTCGGTCGTATTTACAGATTCTCATTCCAGCCGATAATAAATACATACCTCAGCTTTATTTTGAGAATGTATTTCTATACTATATGGGTAGAGGCGGACGGGCTCTTTTGAGTGCCGGCAGAAATGAAAATAACTGATGGAGTTGCTCACCATGGGCAGTCCCCGTTTTCCCCGATTGCTGCATGCCGCATGCTTTTTATGGTGCCTGACGGTCGCCATGCAGCCGGACTGCGCGTGTGCCGCAGACGCGCCCGCTGCCATGGATGCGCTCAGGCAAAAACCGACAAGGGAACTGCAGGCGCTGCTGATGAAACAATACGAAGAAAACCGGTGTCTGGACGTGATCGATACGGCTGTTGTTCTGAGCGACAAAATCCAGAACAAGCGGTTTTTTGCGTGGGCAGAGGCAAAGAGTTATGAAGGCAGATGCTATTTCAAGCTGACTGACGGTCCGATCAAGCCGCAGGTGAAACAGGACCTGCTCGCAAAAGCGCTTGCTGCGCTTGGGGCTGCGAATGCCGCGACATCCAGACTTCCGCAGAAAACACCGATAGTTTATCAGCAGCTGATCAATCTGACGTTCATGGCGGACGTGCATCGTACCATCGCCGAAAGCGCCGAGCCTGACATGAACTTCAGGCGCGCCGATGAACTGCTGTCTTTGGTCGAGAACCTTGTTGAAAGGCGCCCGGATATAGCCCGAACGGCACTTGCAGGGTTTATTTCAATGAAAAAGGGAGGTGCGCTTCTCGGCACGGCGCAGCGAACAGACGACCGGCTGAAGAAGAGTCATCTGCTGAAGAGCGCCCTGAAGGAATACCGCAAGGCGCTTTCTTTTGATTATGGAAAGCAGAAGCCGCACTATGATGCATGGATTCACGGCAATACCGGGGTCGTGCTCGAATCGCTCGGGTCGTTGCATCGCGACGAGGGGTATTACCGGCAGGCTATTGCATCGTATGAGTCGATGCTGGATGTTCCGGGTCGCTCGATAAACTTTTCGGCAGATGTCAGGATCCGTTGTCACATACTCGTTCTTTCCATGAAGGCGGCGCTTGCATCGATGCGCTGACCCGGACTGTTTGTGAACCAACAAATGGCAAGTCCCAGGTGAATGTGTTGTGAGGCATAAAATGAACAAGCCTCAATAAAGAGAGAGGCAGGCTCCGCCGGGAGCCTGCCTCTCTCTTTATGAATAGACAGTCAGCCTACTTTTTCTTCGGTTCAATATGGCATTTGTCGCAGTCGGTTGCGGCAAATGCTCCGCCTTTTTCGCTGTGGCAGGTGCCGCAGGACTTGCCTTCATACATCGGATCCATCTTCATCGGCGCTCCGCGCTTCATCGGCCATAGCCTGGGATGGCACTCCTTGCAGGCAAAGGCGCTGCCGTGGAATTCATGGCTGAAGGTCGCCGGTGCGGCGTCCGACGGCTTATAGGTTATGTCCTTCGGCATCGGAACCTTCGCGTGGCACTTAGCGCAGTTCGACCAGTCGCTCGCTTTTTTGCCGTTATGACAGGCAAAGCAGGCATTGCCCTTTCCGTGATCGGCAAATGTCACCTTTGATGAGCCGGCCTTCATGGGCCATATTTTCGTGTGGCACGCATCGCACTGCATGCCTTTGGAGTGCGTCTCATGCTTGAACATGACTGCAGTTTCGCCCTTGCCGAAGGCAATCGGCTTCGGGCCGGACATGCCGGCGTGGCAGTATTTGCAGTTCGACCAGTCGGTCGCCTTTTTGCCATTATGGCACGGGAAGCAGGCCTTGTCCTTTCCGTGGTCGGCAAAGCCTATCTTTGTAGCGCCTGCCTTCATGGGAAACAGACCGAAATGGCAGATGCCGCATTGAGCGACCGTCGAGTGTGTCTTATGCGAGAAACTGACGGCATTTGCGCCAGATCCCCTTACAATCGGCTTCTCGGGAGTTATACGGTCTGCTTTGCGATGGCAATCGATGCAGTTTTCGTTTTTGGGAGGATTCTTCTTTTCCGCACGTTGTTTGTCATGGCAGGTGAAGCAGGTCTCCATGTTGCTCGTATAGCCGAGCGTGCCGCTGTGAGCAATTTTCAGATGGCAGTCGACACAGTTGAGGCCCAGTTCAAAATGCTTGTTATGTTTCGGGTCGACATCGGTCGTCGGACGGACTCCCTCGGTAAGAACGTCAGGCAGACCCATTTTTTTGCGGAACTCGGGGTTTTTTACCCCGTCAAGCTTGCGGAACTCGTGCCCCAGAAGAGACATGAAACGTTCGGAACGTGTTTTCTGGTTCGCGGCATCGGTATGACAGAAGAGACAGATTTCATTTCTGACCAGCTTGGCTGCATAGACCGGATCGTCGGACTTCCAAAGCACATGCATCTTCTTTTCCTCACTGAGCATGAACTCGCGGTAGACATCGGGAATGGCAACAATTTTTGCTCTCAGATACCCGACAAGGCCAGGTTTGGCGTGGCAGTCAAGGCAGGAAACATGAGCTTTTGCATGCTTGGATTTCTCCCAGGTTGCCACCTCTCCTCCAAAACCGGACTCTTTCGGATGACAGTGCCTGCAGAAGTCCGGCGTGCTGGTGAAATGCAGCGCCTGCACGCTAACGACGACAAAGAATCCGATGCCGGCAAGCAGAATGAGAACGGTGAGTTTTGGCTTTGCAAAAATAAAAGCGCGGATGCGTTCGAAAAGCGATGTGAATTTTGCTTTGAGACCCATGTATTCCTCCGTCGTATAGAGAACTTCTTCATTCCAGAAAGAAAAACCGCTATTATTTTATCGATAATTCGGGAAATTGTGAACTTAAATGATTAAATAGCCTGATTAGGAAATCTTATTTGCTCTGCACCGTCTGCAGCATGTCTCCCTCATATCCGGCCAGATGAACAGAAACAGGAACTCCTTTCGCAACAGAGGCAATATAAAAGCATGCCGCCTCACAGACCTTCGAAAAAAAAGGGGCAGGGTCGGAGTGAGATGCAAAAATGACCTCAAACATTTCCCGGGCCGTATTGAAGGAATGCCCCTGGGGAAGCGGAATAAAAAGTTCATGGAGAAACGCGGCTGCCCTTCGTACATTCAATGCCCCGAACCGGACATGGGTTTGCGGGGTAGACATCGCAATCTTGAGCATTTTTGCCCACTGAGCAGCGACGTGAATCTGTCCGAATCCCCGCTCCGCTGCTTCCAGAACGGAGAATTCCAGGTGATCCCCCATCATGATATATGCCTCCTCCGGAAGGCTGAAGCGGCGCATATGAGCTTTCTCGGACGACCGACCGGCAGACAGAACGATCTCGGCGCATCCGGTCGCCTTCGCCACATCCATACCGACGCTGATAGCGGCTTTCCATGCGTCGGCCGAAAGCGGCGTCACAATGCCGGTGGTGCCGAGTATAGAGATGCCTCCGACAATGCCAAGCCGATAGTTCAGGGTTTTTTTTGCGAGTTTGCTCCCGTTCGTGACAGAGAGGGTGATTGTGATCGTGGCGTTGTCCGGCACCTGCCTGCCCGACCGGAGCGCTTCAGTTGCTGCTTCGAGGATCATTGCGCGGGGAACGGGATTGATGGCCGCTTCGCCGACAGCGACCGCGAGCCCAGGCTTTGTGATTGTGCCGACTCCTTCGCCGCCCTTCAGGACCAGAGTGTACGGATTCCGCAGAACGACCGGCATCAGGGAGGAATTTGCTGCCCGATCAATATCTTTTCCGGTCAGCGGCAATGAAACGGGAGTGATTGAGACCGTTGCAACAATTCTGGCGCCATTGGTGACATCGGGGTCATCTCCGGCATCTTTGATGACCACAGCCCTGGCAAGAGGAAGTCCTTCATGCAGCGAGGTTGAACAGCTTTCAACCAGAATCTCCCGCCGCCGTCCGTCAGGGAAGGGGATCTCGACAGACCCTTCTCCGCATGTGTGCCCGTCAAGGCAGAGAATGGCTGCCTTTGCAGCCGCGGCAGCACAGGCGCCTGTGGTGAACCCGGAGCGGAGGCGCTGCGCTCTGATCACCATTCAATGCCTTTGCGAGCCGGAACCCCGGCCTCCATATAATGTTTGACCATTTTCATTTCGGTGACGAGATTCGCCCGACGCATAAGAGCAGCCGGGGCATGGCGGCCCGTCAGGACAACTTCTGTTTTTGCCGGTTTTTGATCAAGCAGCAGCAAAAGCTCCCGCAGGGCTATCATTTTTTTATGCAGCACAATATTGATTTCGTCAAGGATGACGACATCATATTCTTCGGAGAGAATCGCTGCCGCAGCTGCCATGAATCCTTTTTGAGCAGCAGCCATTGCCCTCTCATTTGCCTTTTCGCTCCGGATAAAGCCGGTGCCAAACTGTTGCACGATAATCAGGTCGCTGAATCGTTCAAGGGCTTTATGCTCGCTGCATTGTTTTTTTTTCACGAACTGTCCAAAGAAAATCTTCTGCCCGGCTCCGGCAGCCCGGAGGGCAAGGCCAATTGCAGCGGTTGTTTTCCCTTTGCCGTTTCCTGTATATACCTGCACATAGCCTTTCCTCATTGCTTCCTGCCCTCTTGTTCCAGTATTTTGATGATTTCCCTGCGTGCTTCTCCGACGGTGAGCGGAATTCTCCCGAATTGTACCTGATCTTCATGCTTTAGTTTATGAATCAGTTCGGCGATGTACGGAAGGCGCAGCTTCACGGCGGCCATTTCATCGGGTGCGGTGAAAACTTCCTCCGGCGAACCGCTGCGTGCTATGCGGCCTCTGCTGAGGATGTAGAGCGAATCGATGAAAATCGGCACAAGGTCTACGCTGTGTGTCGCCATCACGATAGTGACACCATTCTCCCGGTTCAGGCGCTTCAGCAGCTTCATCATGCGGTATTCGCCCATAGGATCAAGTCCTGCAGTCGGCTCGTCGAGCAGCAGAATCTCATGCCCCATTGCTAAAAGCCCCGCAATGCAGATGCGCTTTTTCTGGCCATAGCTCAGGGCATTGACCGCTTTCTGGGCGGTATGGGGCATATCAACCAGCTCAAGCGCCTGCGCAACTCGCTTCCCGATTTCGTCCTCAGGGCAGCCCATGTTGCGTGGGCCGAAGGCAACATCTTCAAAGACGGTCGGCGCAAAAAGCTGATCGTCGGGATTCTGGAAAACCAGCCCGACCTTGCTGTAGATTTCGCGAGGAGACAGTTTGCGGACATCAGCCCCATCGAGCAGCACGCGACCGGTATAGTCTTTCAGCAGACCGTCGAGGACGCGCAGAAGCGTTGTCTTGCCCGAGCCGTTGGAACCAAGAATTGCAGCCCATTCCCCACGCCGGATGGAAAGGTTGATCTCGCTCAGCGCGCGCGTGCCGTCCGGATAGTCGAATGCTGCACTATGCGCTAGATACCTGATGTCATTATCCACAAGGCTCCCATCCCTGCCAGAAAGAGGAGGACGGTACAGAAATCATGCATGCTTAGTTTGCGGGAGTCACCGCGCGGGAGGTGCCCGTCATATCCGCGCTGCATCATGGCAAGCGCAGTTGTCTGGCTCCGATCAAATGCCCGCAGCGTGAGCGTGCCTGCCAGGACACCGAACGAACGAAGTCCCTGGCGTGTGGATGTGTAACCGAGACGGTTTCGCTGCGCGTGATAAATAGTCGATGCTTCCTCCTGCAGTGCAGTCAGCGATTGATACGCAAAAAGCAGAATCTCAATCATCCCTCGCGGCATGCGAAACCATGAAAGCGCAGTGAGTAGGTCGGTGAATGTGCACGAGAATGCCAGCAGCAGCATGACTGACACCGAGGCTGCTATGCGCAGGGCGATAGCGCACCCGGCCACCATGCCGTCCTGAAATATCTCAACGCGCCATGCTCCAACCTGCCAGGTTGCGAAGCCTTCATTGCCGGAGAGTGATTTGATGGTGATCAGAACCAGCCCAATCATCAGCGGCTCGACAAGCCGCATCAGGTAGTACCGCATGCGAATGCCGATCGCAAAGACTGCAGCGCTGCTTGCAAGGAAGATCAACGCAGGGAAGAGCATTCCGCTCTGCCCGATGGCTAATCCGATTGCAAAGACCGCGCAAAAAAGCCTCACGCGGGTATCAATCCGGGACAGCATATGATGAGGCATCACCGGGATGGTCCACTGATGCATCAGGCAGCTTTCCCGTTCCTGACTGCTTGGCGTTCGGTAAGAGCCCGGTACGAGTAGCCGGCAAGAAACCCGCCGGCTGCCCCGGCAGATAAAAACAGAAAGAGCATGAGGTCCCCCTGTTCCGTGTTAATGAGAAGCGCGCTTGCTTTTCTGCCCTGTTCTTTCGCAATCCTCTCGACAACAGCCTTGTCGACGCCTTCCCACTTTTCGGCTTTCTCAGAGGCGAACGTGAAGGTGCAGGCTGCTGCAATTGCGATAATGCACGCGATTATCAGTATTACGCATTTTTGCCGATTCACTTCCAACTTTTGACTCTTCATGCGTTTACCTCCCCCGCTTTCAGAATGCGCATCTTCACGAGCAGGTCAGGACGCTTGCGCGAGAGCAGAACAACGACACCGGCAGTCATCGCGCCCTCAAGTATGCCGAGCGGCAGTTGGGTCGGCACGAATGCAATCGCAATCGTGACAAAGAGCGAAAGAAAGGATTCCGCGCCCTGAAGGCCGAGGGCAAGCTCTGCCGATGTGGTGAGATAGGTTGCCCAGTCGGCGGCAAGGCCGGCGCAGAAGCCTGCCATCCCAAGGCCGGCACCGAAGCGTCGCAAGCTCCGGAACGCGCCGTATGCTGCGAACGAACTCACAACGCCCATGGCAAGTACATTTGCCCCGAGTGTGCTCAGGCCGCCGTGCGCAAGAAAGAGCGCCTGCAAAAGAAGTGCGGCGAACGCAACCGGCACGGCAACAAGCGGGCCGAGCAGGACCGCGGCTATGGCAGTTCCGCAGGGGTGAGAGCAGGTTCCGACAAACGGCACCGGCACCGGCATGCACGAGACGATAAAGACGATGGCGGCTATCAGCCCGACGAGCGGCTTCATGGCAAAGTCTTCTGCAGCGAGTGTCTGCATGCGGCGCAGGCCAAGCGCAATAAACGGAACTGTTATGGCATACCATATGGCTGCCCAACTGAGTGGCAGTATGCCGTCAGCAATATGCATTGCAGCGGCAATTTCCGGCAGGAGAAGCGACCATGCCGAAACGGCGCCGACAAGAACAAAAGTATTATTTGCAGTTATTCTCATATAGTTCATCATTCCTTTCCGCGAAGTTGCAGAGCTCCGAGGTCTCCTGGCTGAGGACGTCCTACTGGCCTGCCTTCCCATCCGCTTCCGGCGAACAGTGGCATATCAGGCGTTCGTTTCCATCACAGTTGCGCGACAGCAGAGGATTTTCACCTCTTTCCGCTTCGGTGCCCTTCATTGTTGATAATTGATTGTTCAAATCCTGAAAAACACTCCCGCTATGTGTTGATAGTGTCACCTCCTTCTGCCATCCTGATGATGGCATTCACAATGGCAGCAGCGACCGGGCTGCCGCCTTTTCTGCTGAGATTCGTGATAAACGGGAAGGACTGGTTCGCAAGCTGAATCTTGGACTCCAGCGCCTTTACAAAGCCTACGGGGAAACCAACAACAAGAATCGGAGATTGCTGATTGCCGCTTGCTGATTGAGCATTCAGAAGCTCGATAGTCTTCAGCAGCGCAGTCGGCGCATTGCCGATTGCAATAATACCGATTTTATTGGCCGGGTCGCTGAATGCCTCTTCAATGCCGATTTCCGCACGGGTCTTCGCCCCACTACGGCTATGGCCGTCTCCGCTTGCAGGGATGCGGCAGAGGACCGAACTGCCGAAGCGCTCAAGAGCTTTTTTGTTGATGCCGGTGCGCACCATCTCGACATCGGTCAGGATATTCCTGCCTGTCCGGACAACACCAATGCCGGCAGAGATCGCATCAGGGTGAAAGCGCATGGTATCGGCATACTCAAAGTCGGCGGTGGCATGAATGACGCGCTGCACAACCGGCCGGTGCTCCGCCGGAATAGTGTCCAGATCCAGTTCCTGGTTGATCAGAGCAAAACTCCCCGGCTCGATCTCCGAAGGTTTCAAACGTGCACTGTGGCCGATACGCTCCCTGACGATTTCGATCAGTTTCTCATGAATGCCGAGCGGTTCGGTATAGACGATTTGCACCTGCGGGAATTTGGCTTTCGCCTCATTAAGCGTTTCCGGAATGTCTTTTGTGACATGGATTCCGGCTGCAAGAAAATAGGGATGCACGACGATGCGCGTCGCTCCCTCGGCTACGCATTGTTCAACGGCGCCCATGATGCTCGGCTCGCCGAACTCAAGATATGCAGCGGTTACGCATGTCCCTGGGCAACTCGGGTGGATAGACGCATGCACCAGGTCGCAGACCGTCTGTATGGTGTTTGCACTCTTTTTCGGGCTTCCGTGCCCGATGATAATTATCTTTTCCATACATTCTCCTTGATGAAATTCACAAAATTACGTGCTGTGCGCGGATTGCTCCCGAAGTGCATATGGATGTAACTTGCGAGCAGAGAGCCGATGCTGAATCCTTCCGGTGACAGTTCAGCATTTTGAGCATCCGCTACCGCATACACGGTATTCAGACCTGACATGTCAGATGAAATTTCTGAGTAATGGAACTCGTGGCCGCGTATCGTGCCGCCGGCGCGACCGAGAATGCAGTCGCTGTTGAAAGTGATCTCGCGATAGCCAAGGCGAACGCGCTGCTTCCTCATGCACGTTTCAAACGGCAGGGCGCTGACCATCGGAAAGAAACGCCCCTCGAGGTCGTTAATGCCCCGCGACAGATACATCAGCCCTCCGCACTCGGCATAGGCCGGTCTGCCGGACGCGATGAATTCCTGCATCGACGACCGCATGCTCTCGTTTGCCGAAAGCAGCTCTGCATGCAATTCAGGATACCCTCCGCCGACGTAGAGCGCATGAACATCTGCAGGCAGTTCACTGTCCCAGAGCGGACTGAAGGGGACAATCTCGGCTCCTGCCTCACGCAGCAGGTCGAGATTCTCTTCGTAGTAAAACGAGAAGGCGACATCGCGGGCAATTGCGATGCGCACGGTGACCGGAATGCGGCCGCCGCGTCCCAGAATGCGCTGGCATGGCTCGGTCTGCATCTCGCTCAGGGCAATCAGCCGGTCGACCGCTATGTGCTTCTCTGCCAGTGCCGCAAGTGCTTCAACCTGCATGCGTGTCATCGGCACTTCATCTGCCGTTGCGAGACCGAGATGCCGGGATGGAATTTCCGCCTCGCTGTTTCTCGGAAGGTAGCCGAGTACTTCAACGCCGGATACGGCACGCAGGAGGCGCCGGTAATGAATTTCCGAGCCGACGCGGTTGAAAATGATTCCAACCAGAGATATTCCGCTGTTTGCCGCCCAGGAGGTAAATCCCTGCACAAGTGCCCCTGCGCTTTCTGCCATCCCGAACGCATCGACTATAAGGATGACCGGCAATCCGA
The DNA here is from genome assembly GCA_035477855.1 of Dissulfurispiraceae bacterium. GTDB lineage: Bacteria > Nitrospirota > Thermodesulfovibrionia > Thermodesulfovibrionales > Dissulfurispiraceae > JAAYUK01. The sequence continues at coordinate 12,181 of DATIKF010000351.1, read as the reverse complement.
GCATTCCCGCAAGTGCTGCGGACCCCTGTGCGCCGTCAAAGATCCCCATCACGCCCTCAACAACCGCAATGTCGCCCATAGGCGCATAGCGGCAGAACGAGGAAAGCACCCCCTCATCGCCGCACATCCAGAGGTCAAGATTAATTGAAGTGCAACCTGATGCAAGGCGGTGGAGGCCCGCATCGATGAAGTCCGGCCCGGCCTTAAATGACTGCACCGGGATTCCGCGTGCGACCAGCGCCGCTGTCACACCGAGAGTGACGGTCGTCTTTCCGCAACCGCTGTGAGTGCCCGCTATCATCATGCCCTGCATGCGTTCAACTCCTCAAGAAAGCGGATATTTTCGCGGTGCGAGCGAACTGCAATTCTGACATGGCCGGAAGCAAGGCCACGGAAATTGGCACAACTGCGGACAAGTATTCCTTTTTGGGAGAGCGCATCTGCAAGGGCAGCGGCATTGCGCATTTTGAGTAAATAAAAATTGGTGCCAGACGGAACAACCGGAATCTGCAGCCTTTTAAATGAATGTTCGAGAAAACGCTTTTCCCGTGCAATCAATCGCAATGTCCTTGCGCGATACGATGTGTCCTGCAGGGCGCTCAATCCGGCGATCTGCGCGATGGTGCTGACCGTCCACGGCTCGCGGACTGCCTGAATCAGTCGCGCCACGGGAGCCGGGAATGCCCCGTAGCCAAGCCGAATCCCGGCAAGTGCGTAGAACTTGGTCATCGAACGAAGAACAATGAGATAGGGATTGCTGACGACTGCATCGATTCCCGAGTGTTCCTGGCAGAAATCGATAAATGCTTCATCAACGACGAGATAGCAGCAGAACTTCTTCGCTGCATGCGCGATTCTCAGGACATCTTCCCGAGGCGTCACCACGCCGGTCGGATTGTTCGGGTTGCAGAGAAAAGCTACCGGCATCGCTGATCGACGAGAATGGCGCAATGAGAGCGTCGAAACCATCTTTGCCATGGACTCAATGAACTCATCGGGGTCAATCCTGAAGCCTGTTTTCTCTTTCAGATGGAAATAGAATATGCCATGCTTCTCACTTCCCGCTTCCGACGTCCTGCTTGCCTTTATCGCTCTTTCATACTCCGTAAACGTAGGCGCAGGAATAAGCGCTGCAGCCGGACGGAGCGCCCGCGCAATCAGGTAGATCAGTTCGGTGCTGCCGTTGCCGCACAGGAGAGTTTCGGAAGGAAGTCCGTGATATTTTGCCAGCGCCGCAGTGAGTTCCACCATGTCGGGATCGGGATAATGAGTTGCCGCTGTCAGGTCTCTGCGCAGTGCAGTCTGAACGCTGCGCGGCATGCCGAGCGGGTTGATCGATGCGCTCAGATCAAGGATATGCCCGGTGCCCACGCCCAGTCTTCTGGCCGCCGCATGAACGTTGCCGCCGTGCGCGAGAGTTCGGGTCATGCGAACCACCATGCTGCGGCGACGGCGCAGCCGATGCCGAGCACTGCTGCCGTTTGCATGATGCGGACAGCCAGGCGGGCACACGCTGCGTTGACAGGATGGTCTGCATCGCCAATGGTCGGCTTTGCAACAGAAACGCCTCCATAGGTTGATGTCCCTCCGAGCCTGATGCCGAGCGCGCCGGCCATGGCCGCTTCCGGCACACCGCTGTTCGGGCTGAGATGGTTTCTGCTGTCGCGCCGCATGATGCGCCAGGCCTTTATTGCGGAGGCCGGCCGGCTGAGCAGAGCGCTCAGGATAATGAGACCGCCGGCAATGCGCGCGGGGATGAAGTTTGCAAGATCATCGAGCCGGGCGGCAGCCCATCCGAAGTGACGATAGCGATCGTTCCGGTACCCGATCATCGAGTCGAGCGTGTTTACCGCCTTATACGCCATCGCCAGAGGAAGTCCGCCGATGACGAAGTAAAAGAGCGGCGCGATGACGCCGTCCGACAGGTTTTCCGAGACCGTCTCGATTGTCGCTTTCGCACACGATGATTCGCTCAACCGTTCGGTATCGCGGCCGACAATCATGCTGAGGTTTCGTCGCGCCAGGGCGAGATTGCCGGCTTCAAGATCGTGAAGAACAAGGGTTGCGGCATCCCCCAATCCCCTCAGGGCAATAGTCGTTGCCGCGAGCAGAATCAGCGCTCCCATGCCGAGCAGCGCGGGAGCGCTGAGGGGCGCATGTCCGGCGACTAACCTGAAAATATATTCCTGCACTGCAAAGGTGAGCGCTCCGGTTGCAGCGACGACGACGAGCGTCAGTGCAACGCCGGCGACGCGCTCCGTCAGCGGCGAGCGTGCTACCATCCGAAGCGCCGATTCCCCCCCGGCAATTGCCGCTCCGATAAGGCGAACCGGATGAGGCAGCCACCGCGGATCGCCGATGGCATAATCCAGCAGGCAGGCTCCCGCGAGAACGCATGCTTCAATAGGGATGACCATATTTGGCGCGCCGGGGATCATACCGCTATCATCCTCCTGACCGCATCGAGATCACAGTGTTCCCGCACAACGTCCGCCAGCCGGTCAAGAGCGGCTTCACGCGCTGCACGATATGACACGCCGGTTTCCAGTGAAGGCAGTCCTTTGCGAAGGCGGACTTGATTCAGCACGGCGCGGCGAAACGCATCATTATCAAACAGCCCGTGCAGATATGTGCCCCAGCATGAGCCATTTTGAGACCCCTCCTGTATCCATTCGTCTCTTCCCGCCCGGCGGATTCTCAGGAGATTGATATCACCGCTGCTGTCACCCATGTGGATTTCATATCCCCGGATGGAGTGACAAGCGAATGTCGAAGCGGCATGGCCTGCAGCAAGTCGGAAATCAAGCAACTCTGCGCCTGACAGGCAGGTGGTCTTTGCAGCATGAAACCGGGTGGTGATGTTGAGCAGTCCGAGCCCGCATGCTTCGCGTTCGGAGCTTTCAATGCCCTGCTCATCGAAGATCCGCATTCCAAGCATCTGGTATCCTCCGCAGATACCGATAACCGGAACTCCGCGCTCATGAACAGCATGGAGCGCCGGTTCGAAGCCGCGGGTGCGGAGAATCTTCAGATCGGCAACGGTATTTTTCGAACCGGGGATAATGACGAGATCTGCAGTTTCCAGATCGGAAGGGCTGTGCGAAAAGATGAGCGACACATCAGGCTCAAGGCGCAACGCATCAAAGTCGGTGAAGTTTGCGATCGAGCGGTGGCGAATGACGACGATGCGGATGGAGCCGTGTTCGTGATGACACGCCGAATGATCACTCAGTGAGAGGCCGTCTTCCTCGGGAAGCCCGATGCTCTGCAGATAGGGCAGAACGCCGATGACGGGGCGCCCCGTCTTTGCTTCAATCATGCGGAGGCCGGGTTCAAGAATGGTGCGGTCCCCGCGGAATTTATTGATGAGGAATCCCTTTATCGGCGCAGACGCTTCCGCCAGCAGTCCGAGCGTGCCATAGAGCGCAGCAAAAACACCGCCCTTGTCAACGTCTCCCACAAGGATGACCGGTGCATTAGCGTGGCGGGCCATCGCCATGTTGACGATATCGACATCCATCAGGTTGATTTCGGCGGGCGAACCGGCGCCCTCGATGACGATCATGCCATGTTTTTCGGCGAGACGATCATACGAATCAGCAACCGCTGCCCACATCATTTTCTTGTGAGAGTAGTACTCCCTCGCCTGCATGGTTGCATGCACCTTGCCATGCAGTATGACCTGCGAGCCGCTCTCTCCGGCAGTTTTCAGCAAAATCGGATTCATGTCCGCTGTCGGCTCAATGCGGGCGGCTTCAGCCTGCAGTGCCTGCGCGCGACCTATTTCGGCGCCTTCGGCTGTTATGGCAGAATTGAGAGCCATGTTCTGGGCCTTGAATGGAGCAACCGAGATGCCTTCATCCGAAAAGATGCGGCAGAAGGCGGCAGCAATAAGGCTTTTGCCGACTCCCGAGCCGGTTCCCTGAATCATTAAAGCGCGTGCCTTGTTCATGAGATCATTCCCTGTCCCGGCTGAGGCATGTATTGCAGAATGAGCGTCAATTCGCGCTCTTCAATCATCAATGGTTCTCCTCATATTTAGCCGGTGAGTAATTTAACAGCTTAACGACCGGGTATGCTTCCCAGAACTCAATGATGCTCACTGCAGCATTATCCTGCTCAATGCGGAAAATGTGCTCCAGCGGAAGACCCATAATATGGCAGAGCATGACCCGGTTGAGTCCTCCGTGGGCGACAATGGCGAGCGAATGTCCCTTGTGACGCTGCAGGATCATGGAGAGGGCACGAACAGCGCGGGTTTCAACTTCCCGCGTCGTTTCCCCTTCGCGAGGAGCATGGTCAAGCGGATTGCGGGCCCATGCCCCGAACTCCTCCGGATAGTGCTCTTTTATTTCAGTGAACGACATGCCTTCCCAAACGCCGAAGTGACGTTCCCTCAAATCCGGATGGAGGACCGGAGCGAGTCCGTGCGGCTCACAGATTTTTTCTGCAGTCCTTTGTGCGCGGATCAGGGGCGATGAATAGACCGCCTGAAGCTTCGATGCAGAATGACCATCCTTTTCCGAATGAATCGCGCGGCGTGCAAGTTCCTCGGCAATAAAACCGGCGGTTTTTTGCGCCTGCACCATCCCCTCTTCGGAGAGCGGAACATCAATGCTGCCTTTGTAGCGGCGCTCTTCGCCGCCGACCGTTACGCCGTGGCGAACGAGATAGAGAGTCGTGACCATGCCAGCACCACCATGAGAAAGATAAGCTCAATACCCTCGCTGAGCGCCCCAAAGGTGTCGCCCGTAAGGCCGCCGAAGCGGTTTTTACAAAAAGAAACCCACGCCAGTGTCATCAGGTAGCCGCCGGCAAGCAGCAGCGGATAAAAAAGCAGTGGATCAAGATCGCCGAACCTGCCCCATGTGAGCGCAAGGAGCGTGACAGGCGCAAGAAACAGAGCAGTCGCTGCGGCAAACTGCGGCATGCGAACGCTTTCAAGAAATACTCTGCCCAACCCGTTCTGCCGCGCTGCAGTCCCGTGATACATCGCAACTACCATGCACCACTTCGAAATCATCGGCATGACAACAAGCGTTGAATAATAAGTGAACGGCAGCAGATTTGCACTGCTGCGGATGCTCAGGTATTTCAACAACAGCACCATCACAAGCACGGTGACGCCAGTCGGACCAGTAGTCGGGTCCTTCATCACCGCCAGGCGGCGTTGACGGTCGGCTTGGCGGTTGCCACCCGATTTGACAGCAAGCGCGTCTGCGGTATCGGCAAGCCCGTCCAGATGAAACGCACCGTTACTGACAATAAGCGCCAGCACCAGCAGAGCCGCAACAATGTCAGGATGAAAGACATTTCCCATTGCATAGTCCACCGCCAGAAGCAACGCACCCTGCAACATGCCGACGGCGACATACCACGCGGAACTCCTCCCGAGCTCACGCTCCTCCACCGTCCCGGAAATGCGCACCGGAACGATCGAGAGAAATTGGAGTGCGAGAAGAAATGACCTCATCTAACTCCCGCCGGAGACCCCGGCTTCGCCGAACGTCGCCATTTCACGATATATCTTCAGCCCGCCCTCGATAAGCATCATTGCAAGCGCGGCGCCGGTGCCTTCGCCGAGCCGGAGATTCAGATCCAGAATCGGCTGAAGCCCGATTTTTTCGAGCATCGCACGATGGCCGATTTCGACCGATGCATGTGCAGCGAACATGTAGTCGCGAGTTATTGGCTCTATTGCGAAGGCAATAAGTGCCCCGGCGGTCGAAATAAATCCGTCAATGACAATCGGGATGCGGTTTGCCGCTGCCCCGAGAATCAGTCCGGCAATGCCTCCGATTTCAGCGCCGCCGACTTTTGCGAGCACATCCAGAGCGTCCAGCGGATCGGGGTTGTTCACGCGGATGCCTGCCTCGACGACGCAGACCTTGTTGTTGAGCGCGGCGTCAGAAATGCCGGTGCCCCGACCGGTTACGGCTGAGGCAGACAAGCCGGTCATAACCGAGGCAATCGCACTCGACGAGGTGGTATTGCCAATCCCCATCTCCCCTGTGCCGAACAGCGAATACCCTTTTGCGGCGTATTCATCGGCTAATTCGATGCCGACCTCAACGCAGCGGACCGCCTCCGCATGTGTCATGGCCGGGCCTTTCATGAAGTTCCTCGTGCCGCGAAGAACCTTTCGCCGCAGCAGGCCTTCGACGGGGCCGAAGTCGTGATCAACCCCGATATCGACAACCGCGACATCGGCACCTGCATGCCGCGCAAGCACATTAATGCCGGCCCCGCCGCTCAGGAAATTGAGCACCATCTGCCGGGTCACCTCTTTGGGAAATGCAGAAATGCCCTGTTCGGTCACCCCGTGATCTCCCGCAAACGTAAAGACGATCTTTTTGGGCAGTGTCGGCATTTCATTGGCAGATATGGCAACCATCTGTCTGGCGAACTCTTCCAGGCGGCCCAGACTGCCGGGCGGTTTTGTCAGATTGTCGAGCCGCTTACTGGCAGAGGAAAAAAAATGTTCATCAAGGGGAGCAATGTGGCCGACGGTTTCTGTCAGTAGTGTCATGGAGTCCTCTTTTATTTGATTTTTATCGGTATGCCGGCACTGACCAGGTAGACATGATCAGCAACTTCGGCAACCTTCTGATTCAGGAGTCCTGCAAGATCTCGGAATGTGCGTGCCAGTGCATTGTCCGGAACGATGCCCATGCCGACTTCATTCGTCACGATAAAGTACTGTGTTTTGCGCTGGGTTTCCATCAGCGCCTGAACAAGACCCTCAATAGCCCCGTCGACCAGTTCAGGCTCGTTCAGCAGTTTGTTGGAAAGCCAGACGGTCAGGCAGTCGACGAGAATCTGGTCAAAGTGGCTGCAGACCTCGCGCAGCAGTGCTGCGAGACCGAAGGGTTCCTCAAAAGTTATCCAGTCTTCCGACCTCTCGTCTTTATGGCGGTTGATGCGTTCCGTCATTTCTTCATCGAGCGCCTGCGCGGTCGCAACATATGCCTTTGCCTTGCCGGACTCGCCGGATGCAAGGTTCAGGGCATGTGCTGACTTGCCGCTCCGTGTTCCGCCGATAATCAGTGTTATCACTATTTTATTCCCCCCGGAAACAAAAAATCCTCAGGGCATGACTGCCCTGAGGATTGCACCCTGTTTCCTTCATCCTCTGCAAACGCCTCTTCTTCCGCGAGAAGGCTATACGCAGAATTCAGACATCGGCATCCAGGGGGAAGAACGGCAAAAAAACATCAGTTCCCAATCCCTGAATCCTGTATGCTGAACCCTGATTTTGTCGGCAGGTCTTCTGGCTCCCGGTTCACCCTGCCCGTCGGCCTTCCCGGGCATAATCCCAGTGGCATAGTCGACGTTCGTCCCCGGTTACAGCGGCGGGACCGCTCCTGATTTCGGCAATGCTGCCGGCACGGGATTCCCTATTAAGCCTTTCGGCGCCTGACAAAAGTATTATACTGGATTGAGAGCGGGGACGGCAAGGAGATTAAAAACCTATTTTTTCAGTCAGTTGCGCTATGAGCCCGGTCTTCGCAAACGCGTTTTCCTCTCAAGGTCGGCCGAGCAAGATAACCTGTTTCTCACGGAAAAAATGGTTGTATCACTGAATGCTGCTGCATTGGAGCCTTTTGGAATATTTTTCCGGCGCTGTCAACTGCGGCAGCAGAATTGGCTTGCAGTGTTTGACACCCCCCTGCTTTCCTGCTAAAGTTAAGACAGAAACAGCCAATATAGGAGGGTACATATGAGATCTGATGATGCTGCAAAAGTTGCCGGAGCGTTCTTGCTTGGCGGCATGGTAGGAGCAGTTATTGCGTTGCTGTATGCTCCTCAGTCGGGCCGTGACACCCGCAAGGATATCGCAAAAACCGCTCGTCGGGTCAAGAGAGACGCTCTTGAGCTTGTTGACGAGACAATCGACACGATCAACACTTTTGCTGAAGAGACGAAGGATCGCGTGTCGGAACTGATTGAGCAGGGCGCAGAGCTCTCCGCCAAGGCAAAGGAAGATGTTGTCAAAACGCTGGAACAGGGCCAGAAGGCCATTGAGAAGCAGAAGAAGCGGGTAGTAGAAGGGCTCGGACTGTAATCCGGTCGTTCTGTGCCGGATGATTGCTCCGACATCGCTCGACCTGCTCGAGTTTCCAAAGCTTCTTCGCTGCATAGCTGAAAACACACATAGTGATGCGACGCACACAGCCGTGCTGGATATCAGGCCGCTCCCGACAGCGGCCGGTATTCGGCAGCGTTTTGCGCAGGTTTCCGAAATTCGTCTGCTGAGTCAGGCCGGCACCCGCCTTGAGCTTTCACCGTTTGAAAACATTCTGCCGCTTCTGGGTACAGTGCGTCCGGAAGGCGCTGTGCTTGATGCACAGGAGCTTGCACGCTTTATACCGGTCTTCGGCATCGCCGTCTCGCTTGCTGCCCAGGCAGCAGGGCGGGAAAACATTCCTCATGTAAAATCCCTTACGGACCGCCTCTCCGGCTTTCCTTCATTGCTGAAAGCGCTTCGCAAGTCTGTTGACGCCGAAGGAAACATTCTTGATACTGCATCTCCGGACCTCGCCCAGATTCGGCGCGAGGTGAAAACCGTCGAGCGGCGAATCCGGAAAAAACTCGAAGACATTGTTCGCGATGAATCGGTCGCGGTCTTTCTTCAGGACGATTTTATTACCCAACGCTCAGGTCGATGGGTCGTGCCGGTGCGCATGGACTCCAAAGGGCAGGTCGCCGGTGTCGTGCATGATGTGTCGCGCTCAGGAGAAACGGCTTTTGTTGAGCCGCTTGCGATTATCCACTTTTCAAATGAACTCGAAAATCTCATTGCGGATCAGAAGGCCGAAGAAATCCGCATTCTCCGCACACTTTCCTCGTTCATTCGTGAAGAAGCCGATCGAATTGAGGAAGAGTTTCAGACGCTTGTTCATCTTGATCTGCTGAATGCCGTTGCGTCATTTTCCGACACCATAAGCGCAGAGGTGCCGGATCTGAATGACCGGGGAGTCATATCAGTCATTTTCGCTCGACATCCTTTGCTGCAGCGTACGTTCATGCGGAGCGGGCGCGGACAGGTGGTGCCGCTCTCTTTGAAGCTCGGCGGCGAGCAGACGGTCATGGTTATTACCGGTTCAAACGCCGGCGGTAAAACAATTGCGATCAAAACCATCGGACTTCTGCTCGCCATGGCGCTCTCAGGCATGCCGGTGCCGGCGGATTCCGGGTCGAGTTTTCCCCTGTTTGGTGAGCTGTTGATAGACATCGGCGATGAGCAATCCATCGAGACGAGCCTGTCGACCTTTTCCGCGCATATTGCAAATATTTCGCGCATCCTTGATCAGGCAGGAGCAGGCTCTCTTGTGCTGCTTGATGAGCTGGGTACCGGCACGGACCCCGACGAAGGAGCCGCTCTTGCCTGCGCAATTCTTCAGGATCTGCGGAAAAAAGGCGCGATGGTCTTTGCAACGACGCACCTTGCCGATATAAAAGGATTTGTTCACCGCACCGAAGGTATGCTGAATGCCTCGATGGAGTTTGACCGGAAGACGCTGGTGCCGCTCTACCGCCTCCGGCTGGGCGAGCCGGGACAGTCGTATGCACTTGAAACAGCGGTGCGCTATGGCCTTCCCGTCCACATCGTTGACGCTGCCCGGGCGATGCTCGGCACGATGAAAGTCGAGTTCGATCTCCTGATTGCTGAGCTGAACGAGAAGCGTGCAATGTATGAGCGTTTACTGGCCGACGCGGAGCGTGAACGGGCTGAGCTTGCGGCAAAAGAAAAGGCTGCTGATGCACTGATTGATGAGGCCCGCCAGAAGCAGAAGGAAGCGCTTGCAGCCGCGTATCAGGAGGCGTCAGTTCTTGTTCTCCGAGCGAAACGCGAGATCCATGCTCTGCTTGATGAGGCGAAGCGGGAAGAAAAAAAACGACGGGAAGCACTCCATCAGCTTGATCGGCAGCATGAAGGGTTTGTCAGAAAACAGAGAGAGCATGCACCGCAGTCTGATGTTCTCGCAATCGATCAAATTGAGACAGGGGATACGGTTTTTATCCCGTCTCTGGGCTATGATGCCCGTGTGCTTGAGGTCAACCTCCGCCAGAACCGCGTCAGGGTGCAGGCCGGGGCGATTGAAGTTGAAGTCCCTGCGGTGGATCTGTCAGCCAGGAAAGGACGTTCTGCAGACACGCAGCGGAAATCCGTCAGGCCGGAGCTGTCATCTGATGATGCAATTTCAGTGCGGCTGCACATCATCGGGCGAAGGGTTGACGACGCGCTTTCCGAACTTGAGCCTTTTTTAAACAGGGCTTCTCTGGAAGGTGCCTTGAATGTTACGATTGTGCACGGAGTGGGAGCCGGCGTTCTGGCGAAAGCAGTGCGGGAGCACCTCACGCGCCATCCTCTGGTGAAGAGTTTCCGGAAAGGTGAACAGTCCGAAGGCGGCGCCGGAGTGACGGTTGTCGAACTTGCATGAGACGGGTCATGCGGCGAGAGCCGGGAAACGAGGAGAGGGCTTTACAGCCCGAAAGAGCGGTGCGTTGAGGATTGGGGATCGGAAGATAACTGCGAACCGGAGGGCGCGGGGCGCTATCGGAGACCTCATTATTACTGGCATGCCGGCAGACCCTATTAGCAGGCTGCTGAAAAAGTCCCTCTGCGGCTCAACAGGGTCAATTTCGGGGGATGTTCCGACATGGATTGACCCGAGTTTGTCGGTGCTTGAGCCTCTGAGAGAGTCGTTTTTGGCAGTGCATTTTGCATCAAGAGTTTTTCAGCAGCCTGCTAACATTCACGGCTTCAGGCTATGCGCTTCTCTTTTTTTACCGGACACTACTGATTGTTTTAATTATAATTTCCGGCGCTCTGGCGAAGCCCTGCGCCAAGGCCGAACGCCCCGGTTGTTAGGCGACTTGTGCTCTTCGTCTATTCCTTTGGGCGCTCATCCTGGACCTCCCCTTGATCCACAGCCTCCTGAAGCCGGCGCACTTCCTCAATGATTCTCATAAAGCGGAGACCGAAGGGCGTGAGGCGGTACTCCATCTCGACCGGAGGCTTCTCACTAAAGACCGTACGCTGCAAGATACCGAACCGTATCATCTTGTGCAGACGCTCGTTCATCACCTTCGCGGACAACCCAGGGCATGCCCGAAGAAAGGCGCTTGGCCGACTGTAACCTTCGGCGAATAACTGGAGTAGCCGAACAGACCATTTGCATCCGATTACACTTTCGACCATCGAAGTGACGGGAATGGAGCTACCGTCCTTCGACTCGTGCGGTGTACTAACTGAAGGGTTGTTCTGAACCATTTCGTAACCACCTTACCGAAAAGTGCCTTCTTTCCAAGCTGTTACGTGCTTCGTATAATATGTGTCGTGATCATAAACATCAACAACAGATCGTGAAAAGAGACTCTCTATGAAAGACACCACAAACATTCCCGGATACACCTATGGAACTGCCGCGGTTCCGCGCTCCCCCGCAACGCTCGCCGACTTCGAACTGATGAAGAAGAGCGTCCTGTTTGGCGATGAGGACGTCAAGTACTTGCGCCTCTCCCATGAGGTGCTGAAGGACCAGGTAGAGGCGGTCCTCGATGTCTGGTACGGGTTCGTCGGATCGAACCCCCACCTGCTCGCGTCGTTCACCAGCAGGAGCGACGGCAAGCCGCTCGGTGACTACCTGGGCGCAGTCCGCAAGCGCTTCGGCCAGTGAATCCTCGACACGGCCCGAGCGGAGTACGACCAGAAGTGGCTTGACTACAACCACGAGATTGGCCTTCGCCACCATCGCACGAAGAAGAACCGCACCGACGGCGCGGCCTCGACCGAAATCGTGCCCTTCCGGGATCTGTTCTTGCTGGTCTTTCCCGTGACGTTTACGCTCAAGCCCTTCCTCGAGAAGAAGGGACACTCCGCCGAGGACGTCGAGAAAATGTACGCCGCGTGGCTCAAGTCGTGCCTCCTGCAGGTGACGTTGTGGAGCCATCCGTATGTGAAGGACGGAGACTTCTAACAGAGCTGCTATCCGACACATCGGTTACTGAAATAGCCCCCAATTGAACCGGACGAGTTTCTAACCTAAATAAGTTGAGCAAGTAGTTGTACAATTACTTGTGCAACCAAAGGGGAGGAAGAGAATGAATCCGGTGGAAGTGATAACGTCAGTGCAACGGCGTCGGCGCTGGACCGTGCACGAGAAGCAAGTGATGG
>DATIKF010000350.1:0-1885 GCA_035477855.1 Dissulfurispiraceae bacterium | reverse complement strand
TTTATGGAATGGCTATTTTACAGGTCTTGAAGGGCTATCGAGGGTGGGGTTGCTTAGGTAGTTGCAATAGAGGGGAATTTAGCTCGCTCTTTCAATAACTTACGCGCGACAACGAGAATATTGGCGAAAGTCGGGTCTGAGCCTCTGGTGTGTTCGATGGTGAGCCATGCAAGATTCGGCATAATTGCAAAATTAGGCTTCGCTTTTTGCAATTATGCCTTATTTGCGATTTGCTGAATGCTTCAGCAACTTTCGGCCAAACGCCCACTTGATTCCGAAAATGTCATCCGCCTCTTCGGTTATCCTCAAATATTTCCACCGGCATTTGATGTTTTAATCTCCAAACCATCTTAATTGGACGTTCACTCTCGTAACTGATACGATCTGCCGGCCCAAGATAAGTAAATGGCACAGTAACACCATTTCTCTTTTTCTGGTCACGAGCAAAAATGAGAATCGTGTAATTACGGTCAGCATGGTTAATGAGATTTTGTCCGGTTTCGGAGTGCTGTGCCGTGTTTGATTGTGACTCCCAGTGCAACAACTCTCTGCTGATAGGGTAATCTGCATACATAGTACTCGGGGAAAATTCGCGTTCCGTTTTCTGATAGGTTATCAGGAGAACATACGCCTTTATTGCAGGAAAGTGTAAAACACCGACACCTCTTTGACCTGCGGTTTGGAGAGTTGCCTGCCCTAATCCAGCAAGAATGTCGGTGCTGCCATACTGAGCATGTAGTTCAAAGTGGCATGCAAACGGTAACGCAGGAATATATCCACTGACCTCGGTATTGTCCTGTGACCAGGCGAGAATTTCTTGCAGGTCTGTGAGTATTGATGGATTTACTGAAAGCCGTAAAAATGCATCTTTAAGGGATGCGATTTCAAGATTGCTCCCCTTGTCGCCCCACATCCGATAATACATGGACATGGCTGAATCGCTTGCAAGTCCCAGTGCATCGTCAATGGCGCCTTGAGAAAGCTTGCTGATAACTTCGCGCAACAAGGCTATTTCTTTTGGACCTTTTATGAAGGCTGCCCGCACCAAAGTCTTTTTTAGCCGTGTAATGTCCGGGTCAGTAGGAATCGGCCCAAGTTGAGCTTTAGATTTCCAGCCGCTCCATGAATCGCTGACAAGCAGTGTCTCAGGCTCGTAATCGTGGTAGCGAATGAAATTACCGAAAGTCAGTTTCTGGCCTGTTTCGCTTGTGAAGGTCTGGAGCCGATCTGGCACTTGCACTGCCAATCGGCCAAGGTTCTCTCTGATGTTTTCCAGAACGTACTGGCGGGATAGCCGGTCAAGTTGAATGAAACAGCCAGCTGGAAGATGCGGAAAATCAAACTCCACCTCTTTATCAATTGAGAAGCGGTGCCGCGGCAGGAGCGCTTTGAGTTTGGTATCAATGCGGTAGCGACGGTGTGCCTGGCCAACCAAATCCAATACGGTGAGACAATCTTTCCCCTGCGTATGGCGCAAGCCCCGCCCCAATTGTTGGAGAAAAACAGTCAGGCTCTCCGTGGGGCGAAGAAAAAGAACGGTGTTTACTTCAGGCACGTCAACCCCTTCGCTCAGTTTGTCGACGGTGAAGAGAAAGATGAGTCGTCCCGCCTTTAGATCAGCCAGCAACACTCGACAACTCTCATTATCAACGCCGGACACGAATGCGCCGGAGGGAATGCCCATCAGAGTGAACTGTTCAGCCATAAAAGTTGCATGTCTGATAGTGACGCAAAATCCGATTCCCTTAACAGGCTGCTGAAAAACTCTTGATGCAAAATGCACTGCCAAAAACGACTCTCTCAGAGGCTCAAGAATCGAAAAACTCGGGTCAATCCATGTCAGAACATCCCCCGAAATTGACCCTGCTGAGCCGCAGAGGGACTT
>DATIKF010000349.1:0-3542 GCA_035477855.1 Dissulfurispiraceae bacterium | reverse complement strand
AGAAAACGGGTCAATTCCGGCTTGAGTTGCATAATCGTACTGGCGTCCATACCGATGACCTCCCAAGAGAAGTTTCATTCCTATGGGATCATCGGTTGGCCGCTTAGGTTCTCTTAAGCTTTTGTAGCGTTGTAGTATTAGCTTCAACTGCGGTCTTGTCCATGCCATCAGTATCCTTGACAAGGAACAGTCGTACGACCCCTTCCTTCGCATCCGATCGATGCTCCTGCACTTGTCCGTCTGCATCTGCTCTGATCTGGTTCAGAAGCATGACCACACGCTTGGGGCACCTGTGGTTAGTGATGATGGCAGGTTTCTTCCAATCGTTCGGAATGGCCTGCTCCAAGCCCACCTTTCCGTCTGCATAGATGCGCTGCATCGTATCGCCAAACAGGAAGAGGCTGAATTGGTCGCGATTCTTGGCCTGTAGCGCAAAGAACGCATCAATCAGGTCTTTCTGCGTATCCTGACTCTCATCAACAAGCAAGACGGGGTGCTTCCGAATCAAGATTTGCGACATGAGTGGCTTGTCAGCGAGGAATGCTGCGGAGAGGGCTATTACCTCGGCATGGTTCAGCGAGTTCTTCCCTATGTTCTCACCGTTAGGGTTGTATGTGAAATACTTGATAGTATCTAGATGCTGCAATCGTGCTTTCTTCGACTCAATCTGAGCCAGTCGTTCCGCTGCGGCTTTTGTTCCTGCCCTGCCTGACTTTTGCTTCTCACAAAGCTCCATGATCTCCGTAGACAGATGATCGCGCAGCCAAGCAGAGATGTCCTTGTGGTAAGGGCGAATCTGCTCCCAAGCGAAGCTGTGGATCGTGGACACCGCGAAGATCGGATCGAAGTCGATCCTGCGTCGGATCTCATCACAGGCAGCATTGGTGTAGGTAATCACGGCAACCTTTTGGCCGGACTGTCGGAAACGCTCACCGTAACGCTGTCGGAAGATGCTCATCGCCTCAACAACGGCTCTTGTTTTGCCGGTGCCGGCACCGGCATAGAGGAATAGGCTCCCCGGCTTCTCCAAGTCGAGACAGGCTGCGATCGTCTTCCTCAGCTCATCGTCTTGATTCGTGGCGTCAGGCATTCTTCACCTCTGCCGATACGGTGGTCAGTACGTCGACTGCTCTCGCGTCAAGGGCCTCTTCAAGCCACTCGAGACCTTCGGCAATGTAGACTGGCGGCAGTACCTTGTCGGGCTCGCTGAGGTAGAGCAGTTCCAACGCCATCTCAGCCTTGCTGCCCTTTTTCAGGTTTTCGAACATGTCCTTCCGGGCAGCTGCGAGCGTTGCCTTCCCAAGGGCGGCTTTGAGCTTCCTCAACAACCCTATTGGGTCGCTGTATCCCCTGAACATCTCCAGGTTCGTCAGAGCCAGGGCATCTTCAAACGTATACGGAATCGCCTCGGTCTCAGCTTCACTCTCCTTGTACTTGACGGTAATTGGGCACTGATACGCGACCCTGACTAGTTTATTCGCCGTCTGCTTGGCGTCGGCAGGCAGATCAAGCAAATCATCGAGGCTTTCCTTCTTGGGCACCCAATCTTTGAGAGTGATATTTCCCGTTGAATACCCTCCGCCACGCTCGGGCAGAGCCTTAGCACTGGACGCCTCAACAGAATCCAAGTCCGTGATAATCAGGGACAAAAGTCCAAGCGTCTCCAACAGCGGCCTAAGACGATGTGCGTGGGCACCGCCAATCTCAAGTATCGAGATGTATCGCTGGTCAAGTTTCGGGAACTTCGTCCGTATGAAGTGGGGTACCAGCATGCGTTCAGCCGATCCCTCCACAAGAATCGCCGCATCAGCAAAGAACAGATCGCAATGGGTCGTACGGAGGTAGCGAGTGGCAAACTTCGACGTGTCGTCGTGATTTCCAAATGTCTTAGAGAGATTTACGACCCTGGCAGTAGGTATCTCGCCCTTCTTCGTGGCTGCTTCGCGCCGGAAGTACCGCAGGCAAGTGAAGTTCACCTCGTGGGCAATATGTGACGAGTGGGTACTGACAATCAATTGCGTGCTGAGCGAATCGTCCTTGAGCGTAGCATGAGCGCGGAGCAATGTGTAGGCCTTCTTGGTGAACACCTGTTGAATCTGGGCATGCAGGTGAGCTTCGGGTTCCTCGATCAGCACGATGTGCAAGGGCTCAATGGCTGCGCTATCCGCGCCCTGGTTCTTCGCTGCCTTGCCGACGCGCATCCATTCGTCCCTGAATCTGATCAGGCTGAATACCATCGAAATGAGGTTCTGGTAGCCAAGTCCGTTGTATTTCTCGGGCAGAGACAAGGATTCTGCACCCGGCAGATCGAACTGCACTGCAGTTTTGTGGTCCAGGCTGTCGACGGGACTGAGTTTGCTTGTTAGGGATATCTTGGGATCGCTGAACCCAGGGTAATTGAGCCCCTCAAGCTCACCGATTGCCGACTTGAAGCTCGTCTTGAGTTTCTCGTCAAAGATCGTCTTGGCCGCTTCGATTGCCTCCAGCGCTTCTACATCGCTGGGATCCGGAGCGTCTGTCGGATCCAGGTGCTTCGAGAAGTACTGCCTTAGTTGCGTCGATAGGCTCGCGAAGCCGCTGTGCGAGTCGGCCTCGGTCTTAGGATCAGAGAAACCTCGTTGCGCGGTGATCACGTCTATCTTGAAAAGGCCGTCAAACGGGTACAGGTTTAGATGATCGCTATCGGCGGGAAGCGGTTGTGGTTTGGCGATGCCGTTCTCTGGGGGATGGCATTGCGCGGGGTCCAGAATGTACGCCTGCACGGCGAAATGTTTGTGAAGCTCTCTATCTAGGAAATCTCGCATCGAATGTGGCCAAAGAGACAACGCCGACTTTCCTTTCGAGGAACTCGACTCAGCGTTGCGTGCCGACTTGTAGGCAACAAGGAAGCCCTTGTAGAGCTGCTCCATGTTCTTGGGGGCCAACACGAGTCTCACGCCGAGCAGATCCTTCGGGGTCCAGTCCAGTGTCGGAAGAAGGTGGGCGATGCGGTGAATGTCCTTCTCGTCAGCTTTCAGCCAGATGTCGATAGCCGGGAGGAAGGACATCCAGGAGTTCAACGTGAGGTCAGGCTCTCCCTCCTCTTTGGCTGCCGCCCACTGTGCCCCGAATTGATCTACAGAGAGCCAGTTCGACAGGGTGAAATCTGTTGTCGCGAAATCCTTGTGGCGGCTCTTTTTGAGAAAGAGGATCAAGGCGTCCATCGCGGAGGTCTTGCCGCTGTTGTTCGCGCCGACGAAGATCGTTTCCTGCTCTGCGATGCCGACGCGGCACGCCTTGAGCTTCCGAAAGTTCTGAATCTCAACAAAAGCGATCTGCATTCTGTACTCTCCTGCGACCGTCCTTTCCGACACCACGTGCTGCATTCCAAGAATGATTGGACTGACCCATATGAGACGTCGTCTAGTACTACAACGCTACAAAAGCTTAAGAGAACCTAAGCGGCCAACCGATGATCCCATAGGAATGAAACTTCTCTTGGGAGGTCATCGGTATGGACGCCAGTACGATTATGCAACTCAAGCCGGAATTGACCCGTTTTC
>DATIKF010000348.1:0-26766 GCA_035477855.1 Dissulfurispiraceae bacterium | reverse complement strand
TTGCCATGCCCTTCAGGCTCAGTACCTTTGTTATTGCTGCCGTCAGCGTCGTCTTGCCGTGGTCAACGTGGCCGATTGTCCCCACATTTACATGGGGCTTCGTACGCTCAAATTTTGCCTTCGCCATGTCTCCTCCTTATGCCTGCGCTTAACGCAGTCCTGAACGTCCATTTATATGTTGGTATCGGGACCGCAAGGACCCGCGGTTCATCAGAGCCCATGACCGGAATCGAACCGGTGACCTCTTCCTTACCAAGGAAGTGCTCTGCCGACTGAGCTACATGGGCGAAAAGGCAACGTGGGAGGGGCAATTGTATGGAGAGCGAGCCATTACGTTCGTCCCCCGGACTCCCTCTCTCTATCGCACCACGCATCCGCGTTACGCTCTTAACTTTGGAGCGGGAAACGGGATTCGAACCCGCGACCCTCTGCTTGGAAGGCAGATGCTCTACCAACTGAGCTACTCCCGCGTTCTGCATATCGCATAGCATCCGGCGCATTCCTGAACCGGTTCCTCTGCCTATAAAAGGGGAAGCTGGTGGAGAGGGGAGGATTCGAACCTCCGAAGGCAGAGCCAACGGGTTTACAGCCCGTCCCCTTTGGCCACTCGGGTACCTCTCCTTTTCGCGAAAAGCGCGAGGTGATCGCTTTTCCGCTTCCCCGTGCGACGCACGTGGAGCCACCGAAGGGAATCGAACCCCCGACCAACTGATTACAAATCAGTCGCTCTGCCAGCTGAGCTACGGTGGCTAAGCCTTTAATATTATAAAGGTTTGCCAATTCTTGTCAATAAAAAAATTACAATCTGGAAATCCCCGTGCATGCGCAGACTGCAAGAAATATCTTCAGGCTGAAACGGTTAGACGGCAGCCCAGCAGCTGCTGCAAATCAGGCAATAACCTTGTTCAGCGGGTATTCGACGATGCCGGTTGCCCCGGCCGTTTTCAACTTTGGAATCAGGTCACGGACAAGCTTCTCATCCGTAATAATTTCAACCGCATACCACCCCTGATCAGACAGCGGAGCAACCGTTGGCGAATGCATGGCACTCAGGAGGCTCAGCACCTGTTTGTACGCCTTTTCCGGAACATTCATCTTGAGGCCGACCTTGCCCTCGGCAACAAGCGCTCCATGAAGAAGGAGAGCAAGATTTTCAATTTTCCGTCTTTTCCACTTGTTTTCCCACGCCTTTTTGTTTACGATGAGTCGGGTCGTGGACTCAAGAATCACTTCAAGAATGCGGAGGTTGTTTGCGCGAAGCGAAGATCCTGTTTCGGTGAGGTCAACGATGGCATCGCAGAGTATCGGCGGCTTCACTTCAGTAGCACCCCAGGAAAAGTCGACTGTCACATTTATCTTGCGCTTCTTGAAATAGCGCTTGGTGTAGCCAACAAGCTCGGTGGCAATGCGCTTGCCTTCGAGGTCTTCGAGTTTTTTGTATTTCGAGTCATTCGGAACAGCCACCACCCAGCGTACCGGGCGGAACCCTTCCTTACCATACTGCAGCTCCGCGACTTCGACAACATCGGCATTCTGGTCCATTATCCAGTCAAAACCGGTCAAGCCGCAGTCAAGGTGTCCATCTCCGACGTAGCGGGCCATTTCCTGAGCACGAATGAGCATGGAGGTGATATCCGGGTCATCAAATACCGGGTAATATGACCGGGATGAAACACTGATATGGTAACCAGCCTTTTTGAAAAGGCGGAGGGTTGCTTCCTGAAGGCTTCCTTTCGGCAGGCCAAGCTTCAGCTGATTCTTATTTCCGTTCATAATGTGCGTCCTTTCAGAAAAGTCATTAAGAATGAGTAATTTACAACGATGCGGCGCTATGTGTCAACAGGGCGGAGGATTATCCCAAAATCGTCATGAGAAAACAGGCTGCCACGCAACTCTTTGCTTTGTTTCTTTTTTTGTCATTCCGGCGCTTGTCCTGGAAAGGATGTCCGGAATCCTTTCGATACGGAATTGGCGGAAAGACTCCCGACGTCCTTGACAGGACAGGCGCGGGAGTGACAGAAATACTACAAAGGCTAATGACCATTCCGGGATTAATACGGCGCAAACTTCCTTACCGGCCCGCAGATACCGACCACCCGGTTGCGGCCGAGATTCTTGGCACTATAAAGAGCTTCATCCGCCTTCGCGAGCAGCTCTTCCTTCGATGCAACCTCAGACTCAAACGTACAAACACCAATGCTTATGGTGAGCGGATACCCCCTGAATCGTTTGAGAAGAAGGCGGCCAAGCTTTTCGACCTCTTTTCTCAGCCGATCCGAATACATGATGGCGCTCTCAAATCCGGTATCCGGAAGAATCACCAGAAACTCCTCTCCGCCAAAACGGCCGACATGGTCTGCAGGGCGGGAGAACCGTCTGAGTGCCGAGGCCAGCAACTTGAGCACACTGTCTCCGGCAGGATGACCGAATGAATCGTTAAAGCGTTTGAAGTAGTCAATGTCTATCATAGCCACCGACAGCTCTTCTCCGGCCAGCGCGCGGTCGAAACACGCGCTGAGAAGTTCATTCATCGCTCTGCGGTTAAAGAGCGCCGTAAGATCGTCGAACGACGCCTTTACCCGGTATTTTTCGAACAGGCGCGCCCGCTCAAGCGCCATGCCGAGTTCATTCGCTACAATAGACACAGAAGACAGGTCAGCCATTTCTATCTGGCGGGACGTTGCAAAGTTGTCAACGCCGATGAGCCCGAGCACCTGCTCATTCGACGTAATCGGAACAAGCCCGATCTCATGGACTCCGAACCGGTCAAGCATCTCCCGATCCCCGGAAGCGGCACCCGTCACAAGAATCGGACTTTTCAACCGCAAACAGTGCAGAAGCTGTTCCGAAGCAGGAGTCACTTCAATTTCTGTTCCGGTCAGTTCATCCTTGCTTTTTGAGACATCCATCCCCTGACTGACGATAAGACACCTTTTTTTGTCGTCAACCTGGAATACATAAAGACGCTCGTAGCCGAACTCCCGCTGAACAGCTTCGAGCGTTGTCCTGATAATCCGATCCGGCTCAAGACTCTGGTGAGGAGCCGCAACGCTTTTTTTCATGGAAGCAAGCGATTCAACCCTCTTCTGCAACTCTTCGTGCTGATAATGGTATTCGGTATTCTTTCTGCTCAGGTTAATCGTGGCACGAAGCAGATTCTCCCGGAATGTTTCAGCAGAGGGAAACGAGAAGTTGTAAAAATCCGCAATGCTTTTGACCTCCGCATCCATGCGTGCAAGAAGCCCGCGAAGACTGAGCCTTTCTATATCGATAAGCGAGACCACCTCCTGCTGCAAAACCGGATGGCGCATTATCATTACAGACCCGATGCCCTGCGTCCATGCGATGAGGTTGGAAAGCGAGACAATCGATATAAGCAGGGAATCTCGCGCGGATAGCCCGATGTGGGCAAACCGGTCATGGTGAAAGCGGACAGCCAGTGCAATGCTCTGCGGCAAAGCCCATTCATGGCAGAAGTAAGCACCCAGGCTGTCATGCCCCAATCCGATGATCTGCTGTTCTTCTTCTACAAGCAATCCGTTGGCCGGCGGGAGATTGTCAAGAAATTCACTGTAGGGAATTCGTCCATACACGTCGATAATAATTTTGCCGATGTCGTGCAGAAGGCCGGCCACATAGACCTCGTCAGGGTCTGGATGGCCGGTCTCCTGCGCCAGAGACCTGCTCAGGCAGGCAACCGAAACACAGTGCTGCCAGAAATGGATGCGGTCAAAATGAAACAGCCTGGTCGGAGAAACCAGCTGCTCAAAAAGCGTAACTTCAAGCGCCAGTGTCCTGACAGCACGAAACCCGACATGCTGAATAGCCTCACGCACGCTCGAAACACGGTGTTGCAATCCGAATGCGGCAGAATTCACCATGCGGAGCATTTTTGCGAGAATGGTCGGCTCTGTTTCGACAAGTCGCTCCAGGTCGTCGAGCGATGCATTTTCATCGCTTGTAATATGAAGCAGTTTGAGAACTACAAGCGGGAGAATCGGCAGATCGGCAACACGGCGGGCAAGAACCGCATTCACCTCATCGGGGGACGGCAAGTGCAGCTTGCTGTCAAATAATGAATCATTCGTCACTCAGACCTCCGCAGCGCGGCTCTTTTCAAGATTACTATACTCTGCGATCCCATGCAAGCACGAACACATGTTGCGCCTTGCATCGTACGTCAAAAAAACGGCCGGATTGAAGTCCGGCCGCCTGTGTCATTCATCAAAGACTAATTTACTGCTGTCTTGTAACTATCCCCACTTCTCCGTAGCGCCCTTGATCGCGGCACCGCCTTCTTTCGGGTCATTAATCAGACAAACTGCTTCCCCGGGAAGCGGCATGATGACGCTTTCACCCCAGATGTCGATCACCCGCTCCTTGATACTGAGCAGCTCGATCCATCTTTTGAAGCAGGCAACCAGAACAATCACGATCATGACAATTACCATACATGCCATCGTAGCGAGGAGATAATTTTCCTTGCCCGGAGCAAGATAGACCATCGTGATCTGCAGGTATCCTGCGTACATGGTAATGCTGGCAAGGATCAGTCCTGGCAGCGCGGTTACCCACATATATTTGACTTTGCCCATACGAATAAGCATGGACGTAACAATAATAAGGGCGCTCGCGGCAAGCAACTGGTTGCTCATGCCGAAGAGCGGCCAGATGTTTCTGATGTCGCCTGTGTACACAAGATATCCCCATGATCCGGTAAACAGAGCACCCGTAATAACAACGCCCGGCACCCATTTTCTTTCAGCAAACTTCGGCACAACCTTGCCGAACATTTCCTGCAAAAGGAAACGGCCGACTCTTGTGCCTGCGTCAACTGCGGTCAGAATAAAGACTGCCTCAAACATAATCACGAAGTGATACCAATAGGACATAAGGCCCCTCATGCCCGGCAATGAATCAAAAATATATGCCATGCCGACCGCAAGCGAAACCGCACCGCCGGGACGGCCCTGAATGTTTTCACCGACTTCAGCAGCAAGTCTCGGAAGCTCAACAACCTGCATGCCGGTCTTGGCAAAAAGAGCGGGAGCAGAGTTAATGGCGAAGTAGTCGGCAGGAATCAGCACGCATGCCGAAATCAACGCCATAATGGCAACAAGGCCTTCGGTCAGCATTGCGCCATAGCCGACAAAAAGAATATCACGCTCATTACCAACCATTTTGGGAGTCGTACCGGTCGCAATAATCGCGTGGAACCCCGAAATAGCCCCGCAAGCGATGGTGATAAAAACAAAGGGGAATACCGGTCCGGGAATCACCGGACCGCCACCGGCCGTGTACTGCGTAAACGCCGGCATCTTCAGCTCAGGCTGAACAAAGAAAACACCAACCGCAAGCATGACAACTGTTGAAATCTTCAGATAAGTTGAAAGATAGTCTCTTGGCGCCAAAAGCATCCAGACCGGCAGAACAGATGCGATAAATGCATAGATTCGGAATCGCGAGCGCGATCTGACTCTTGCTCATCTTGAGGATTGACGCAAGCCAAGGAGTCTGCTCAACAACGGGGCCGGCAACGACCGCGGCTATCAGCAGGATAACGCCGAAAATACTCGCCCCCTTGACATCGCCGGGCCGGATTTTATACATCCAGAAGCCCATCAGCACTGCAATCGGAATCGTTGCGCCGACGACAAATACGCCCCAGACACTCTCAAACAGTGCGTTAAGGCACGCAATCGAGAGGCCGGCAAGCGTCAGGATGAGAATAAACAAAAAAGCAAATGATGCAACAAAGCCGACCGTCTTGCCGATTTCTGCCTCTGCGATCTTCGCGAGACTGTTTCCCTTGTGGCGCATGGATGCGAAGAGCACAATCATGTCGTGCACAGCGCCCGCAAGGACACAGCCGATAATGATCCAGAGAGCGCCCGGAGCAAACCCGTACTGCGCGGCAAGCACCGGACCAAGCAGCGGACCTGCGGCTGCAATAGCCGCAAAGTGGTGTCCGTACAGAACAAACCTGTTGGTTTTTACATAATCATGACCGTCTGCGCAGGTATCTGCCGGTGTCGGACGATCTGCCCGCAGTCCCAGGACTTTGTTCGCAATGAACAAGCCATAGAGCCTGTAGGCTATGGCGAAGATACAGAGCGCGGCAAAAACCAGAGTCACTGCATTCATGGAGACCCCCTTGAATAAAATGATTTCTGTGAAGATTGTATGTGAGCTGGGGAACAAACGATAGTAAAAGGGATTAAGCCGTTTTATTCGGCCAATGAATGGTCGAAAAAGGGGCATGAACAACATGCCCCTTTTTCACATGATGAACCGGGAAAGACGAGAGCGCTTCAGATATGAAACTGAACACTTTGCACAGCAGACTCAGACCGGATGCACAATGAAAACTATTTCGGTTGCGGACGAATCATTTGGTGCAGACGTCCGACGGGATCAACCGCCGAAACGACAATAATTGAATTGTCGCTCAGGACAAACAGCATTGCGTCTTTGTCTTCCTTTTTGAGAACTTTCGCAATGGTGATACTGCCAGGCAAATCAGCCAGAGGCTTCATCATGAGCGCTGCTCCCTCAAGCCACGCCATGTGCAGGCTTGCGTGCTGAGAAGCGAGATCCTTGACTGCAAAAACAGCCGCCTCCGCCACAAAATACATCATGGAACTAATCGTCAGGCGGTCTGCTTCCGTCTTATGCTTGATTCTGTTCATGAGCTTGTTCTGATCGACCATTGCACTCCTCCTGTTGCATTCAAAGCTGTTCGGCACTGCCCGCGCTTTTTTTCCCCATGCTGAAATGCCGTCTCTTCCCTCACACACAAGCTATACTATTCTTATGAAGATAACGTATCTGTTCCGGCCAAGATGCGAACGACACGTTTCGGGAGCCGAGCGCGAGTCGAAAATACTGCACCCTGATATTCGCATGCTCTTTACAAGAGGATACCGCCTCGACATCATTCAAAGCAATGGCTTCCCTGATATGGAGCAGCATTTCATCCGCAAACCTGTCTCGCCTGCCTTATTTTGCCGAAACGTCCGGGAATCTCCCTCCAATGCGGCTCGGCAATTCACCAGCTCCGTCCTGAAAAGACTTCACCTGTGCAGCATTATCTGCATCATCCTCATACTAAGCTTTGCAGCGACATCCGGAGCAGCCTCCCCTCAGAATATTCTCGTGCTGAACTCCTATCATCAGGGCTACAAGTGGACCGATGATGAGACGAGGGGAATTATGGAAGGGCTTGCGCCGGCCGAGGACGACATTAAGCTGTACATCGAATATATGGGAACGAAATGGTCGGATGACCCGCAGTACCTTGCTCTGCTGCGCGATACCTTCAAACACAAATTCCGGGGGATACCGTTCAGTGTCATTCTTGTTACTGATAATGATGCGTTTGACTTTATGCGTCTTTACCGGGATGAAGTGTTCGGCCGGGTTCCCGTTGTCTTCTGCGGGGTCAACTGGTTCAAGGATGAGTATCTTCACGGACAGACCCTTTTTACCGGTGTGAATGAGGATGCCGACATTGCAGCAACAGTCGACGTCATGTTGAAACTTCATCCACAGACAAGGACTATCTTTGCGGTCATGGACTCCACGACAACCGGCAAAATTATCCGCGAGAGAATTCAGGAGCTTGCTCCGCGCTATCAGAGCAAAGTCGCGTTCCGGCTGCTGGAAGGCATGGATATGGATGAAATCCTGAAGACTGTTGCGAGCGCTCCGGATGGCAGCCTGGTGCTTCTGACCGTCTTTCAAAAAGACAAGTCAGGGGTATTTTTCGAATTCAGCGAAAGCACAATGTTGCTTTCCCGCGCAAGCAGGGTTCCCGTCTATGGCCTGTGGGATTTCAATCTCGGGTACGGTATTGTCGGCGGCATGCTGACCAGCGGGTCGGCACAAGGCCGGAGCGCCGCAGAGCTGGCTCTTCGCATCATTCGCGGAGAGTCACCCGATGCACTGCCGGTGCTGAAAAACAGCCCGAACAAATATATGTTCGACTCTCTGCAGCTCACCCGCTATGGTCTTGCTGAGCGCAATCTGCCCCGCGGCAGCATCATTGTGAATCAGCCTCCATCATTCTATGCGGTAAACAGAACTCTCGTGTGGAGTGTCATCGGAGGCATGCTTTTTTTGGGCAGTGCGATAGTCGTACTGCTGGTCAACATCCATCAGCGCCGGAAAGCTCAGGAGGATCTGCAGAAAGCCCATGACGAGCTCGACCTTCGCGTGAAGGCGCGAACAGCGGATTTGCTCAGGACAAATGAAATGCTGCAGAGTGAAAATGCTGAACGCAAGCGAGCTGAAAATGAGATCAAGGACCTCAACGCGGAACTGAGCGAGTTCAATCAGGAGATCGCAACCCTCGTTTCCGAGCGCACCATGAATCTCATGGCGCTTGCGGTGGCCGACAAGGTGAGAAATCCTGCAGCCGTCATCGGAGCAGCATGTCATCGCATCATCGAAAAAAGTCCCTGCTCCGGGGGATTACCGGCTGATCTGCGTGAATCTCTTTCACTGATCACCGACAGCTCAGAAAAACTGGAACAGATTGTGTCCGACTTCCAGTCGCTGCTCAGGGACAGACAGGCAGTATTCGGATATGTCGATCTGAACCAGATTGTTGAACATGTCATACATCTGATTCGGCGGGAGGCTGAATCAAAGAGCGTCGAGATTGGCGTCCACTGCAGTGAACAGCCGCTCATGATGAACGCCCGGCAGAATCTGCTGGCGATGGCTCTGCTTCACATCCTCAAGAACGCTGTTGAGGCAACACCACCCGGCGGTCGAGTCCGGGTATCTACCTCGCGGCAAGGGGACAGTATTTTGCTTATCGTTCATGACACAGGCCCCGGCGTAGCGAAGGAGAATATCCAGAATATTTTTGAGGCCTTTTACAGCACCAAGGAACACAGCTTCGGCATGGGGCTCCCACTCGCAAAACAGGTTATCGCAGAACATATGGGAGATATTGCGGTCGAGAGTGAGCCCGGCGCCGGAACGACGTTTCGCGTCACATTGCCATCACGCTGGAAAGAAAAGCAGCGCGCAATTGTTACAGATCGGCACGCTGGTCCCTGACGAGTTTTAGCAGCATCTGTTCACGCTCCAGGCTTTCCGGATGTCCCGAAGAAAAAAACAGTATCTGTCCTCTGCTGCCCTGGGCCGATGCCGGATTGCCATGCAATGTCTTGATAAGATTGTTGAGCGTTCCCCGGTTGCCGTCAAAAACACGGACGGACGAAGGCAGAATCTCTTCGATGAGGGGACGATAAAAAATGAAATGTGTGCAGCCGAGCACAACCGCACCGTATGCGTTCAGATCAACCAGGGAGAGTTTCCTGCGGATGATGTTTTTGACGTTAGGAGAAACAAAATCAAATGCTTCCGCTGATTTCACCAGTTCATCAAAGGGCTCAGTATCGACCTGTTGATTTCTGTCAAGCTGGTTGCAGAGCATATGTAGTTTGCCGCCCTGGCTGGTCAGAGATGTCGAGAAGACCAGCACACGTTTGTCAACCGCATACTGCAAGGCAGGCTTTATTGCCGGTTCCATGCCGAGTATCGGGAAATCATAGCGCTGCCTGAGTTCGTATACGGCAGCGCTCGTTGCCGTGTTGCAGGCGATGACCAGCGCTTTGATGTTCTTGCGGGAGAGAAATTCAACGGCTTCATTGACAAGGCGCCTGACCTCTTCTGTTCTCCTGGTCCCATAGGGAACCTTCTCAGTGTCGGCAAAATAAATAAAGTGCTCGGCAGGCAGGTGCCGCCATGCCTCCCGCAGAAAGGTAATCCCGCCGATGCCTGAGTCAAAAACGGCAATACTCTTCATTTCGCACTGTCCTTCACGCAGATCATACCGAAAGCGACCCCGCCCGTACGGTCATGCATCCGGCCGATTACAGCAGCGGCTCCATCTCAAGCGCCGGATGGTTCACTGAAGTCAGAAACTCGACCAGCTGATCCGGTTCCTCACAGATAGTTTCATCGGCAATCCGGTCGAGCAGATCCGGCATTCCTTCTTCCGCCGCCCGTTTTTTGAATGCTTCGCGAATGCGAGCCTTCAGTTCAGCGGGCATCCAGACGACACGCCTGAGGCCGCCATCGCCGGTAATGAATTTTTTGCTCGTGATGAAATTCACGCCCACGCCCATAAAGCCGGGCGTCTGAACGCCGCCGCCAACCGATGCCGCAAGCGTTGAAAACTTCATGCCGGCAGGCGTCATGCCTGCATGACCGCGATGCACGATGAGCACCCCGTTTGCTTCAGGAACAATGCCGACGATGCACTCGAAACAGCCGCATGAGGTCATCGGATTTTCCATAATGGTATACATGTTGAGTGTTTCTACGGCACCGCCGGATGCTTTTTTCAGATAGTCATCAACCCCGGTGTATCTGCCGACCCGCTCGTCAAGGAGATCTCCTTTCTGAATAGGCTGATTGCCGCCGGTCGGATCGATTTCAAAAGCCGCCTTGGCATCCAGCCAGTTGAAAGCGCCGCATAAACCGAGACGTTCCGGTGAAATAACGCAGACATGGCTTGGTGCAAACGACTGACAGAGCAGGCACGAATAGAAATCACCCACCGACTCATCGGTAAGGCTGCCGAGGCGGCGATCACGCTCCAGATATGACCGGCGGGCATCCTCACGCAACCTCAGCACGTCGGCATCGTCGACATAGAGCGTCACCTGCACCTTGTCGACAATCTGGCCGAACTTGTGCAGAATCGTTGCGGTCTGGATCACTCCGAGATGTTCCAGCTCGACGCCGGCCTGCTTCGCTTCGTTGCTGATGCGTATCCAGATAATGTCGCGCTGGCCCATATGCCAGATACCGTGCGCTTCGTTGATGTTTGTATGGATTTTCCGCTCTATTACTCCTTCGAAATCAGGCTGCATCTTCCGTCCGGCGACATCCACGACGATAGCAAGCGGCAGCACCCCGCCTTTTTCATACCGTTGTTGCCAATCGGTTCCGACAATAGTAACGCGGTTGTGCTCAATCTCTTCGGCAGGCCGGGTGCGCACCCACTCAAACGCCGCGCTGCGCTGACCGCCAAACTCTGCAAAAGTATTCTCCTTGCGAACCCGCTCACCTTCAAAGGCCGGACCATAGGGAACCGGAACAGGCGGTTTTGAGACGGTAATTTTCAGGCCGCACACCTCAATGGCACGCTGTGCAATTCTGGAGTGGTCCAGCACGCCGACAAGTGCCTCATTCCGGCAGATGCCATCCGCCTGAACGGTCGGCACATTTTGATCTGAGATAATCGGATAGCCGAGTGCGATGGCACCGGCTCCGACCGCCAGTATCTCGGGAGTCGGCGCGCCAAGGGCAATCACAAATGCATTGACGCGCTCTCTTTGATACGCAAGGTGCTCCGGCATGTCACCGGATTTTTTCCCGCCGAATATCAGCGCAGCGCGTACTGCCCAGTTCACCGCATACAGCGCATGAATCGGCTCGGGGCCGAGAGGGACAATTCTGCTCTCCAGTCCAAAGTCAACTCCGGCACGCTTCAGTTGTTCACTGATGCCGCTGCCGGCAAGCAGGACAAAAATGCGGTTCTCCTGAAGTTCACGCACAATCTGCACAGCGGTCTCATCATCAGGAGCAGCTCCGAGGATAACGGCAACTCCCGGAATCGTGCCGTCCACAAGCTGAACTCCGAGGGTTCGCTGCATGGTGTCGGAAAGAAATCCGTGATAAGAAATGCCCGATCCCTGATCCTGCACCGGCTCCTGACCGCGAAGGCCGCGCAGGGCGAGCATCAGCTCAACGCCAAAATGAGCGGCGAGGCCGGCCTCAAGCGCATCACCGAGAGACGGTTCAGCGCCGTGGCGCTCACGAATTGCGGCGACCATCTCTTTTGCCTTGCCGAGCGCAACTTCCATATCGCCGACATTCCGAACGGCCAGCCCGGTCAGCGCATAGATCATGGGCAAATGGTAGGCAGTATCCGGAAACTCAAAAACAGCGTCCTTCCGATGCGAGATTCCGGCATCCTGAAGCATTCCCTCCGCCGTCGAGAGAAGCGATTCTGCACCCTGAACAATTATTGCAGGCAGTGAAAGCGACATGGAAAAACCTCCGTTCAATCCGAGACTCTGGTTACGGCTTGCTCTGCATTTCTTGCTGAGTCCGGTTTTTTAGAAACGCCGGCAATGCATTGGCTTCGCGCGGTCCGACCGTGATTGTCCAGCCCGGAAGCTTCTCCTCAAGCGCTCCGCTCAGAATTGCGAGATAGCCGGGAATAATCAGCTCCTTCTTTGTCAGCTGCTCCGGCAGGCCGCTCTCCTGAATAAACTGGGCAATCTTCGCCGGAGTGAACTTGCCGGCCGCCCACGCGGTCAGCACAGACATTCCCTCGCAATCCATGACCGCAAGCCAGGCAGGAACACGACAGTTCTCGATTTCTCCGGCAACGATGAAATAGGTGAGCGAAAAATTTGTTGTAACGATGACCGGCGATTCAGGAGTCGGTTCCCCAACCGTGTATATTTTCTGCTCGACCTGCATCGGCACCTGCGGATCGGTATAAATATTCTGGCGATAGGTAAAGAGCGCGAGATCACGCCACTGCTCCGCACTGCTGAGCACAACAATCGATGAATATTTTGCAATACCTGTCATGGCAACGAGAGTTTCGAGCATTGCATCGTCGCGGCCTGCAAACGTAATCACCGGGTACCCCAGCGCCTTGAAATTCTTTTTAATCGCCGCGCGTCGGGCGAGCGTATTGTCGCGCAACACGGCTCCCGCAGTCCGCGCGCCGGAATCAATGACGAGTTCAGACACTCCCAGCTCCTTCACTTTCCCGGTGAGCTGCGCAACCGCATCAAGCCCCTGTGCGATAACGCCGGCAGGAACGCTATGCTTCAGAGCAACCTGCGCCATCGCTTCGAAATTGCCGATCGTTACTCCATGGAGAAGCGGTTTTTTCGCGCCGGCCGATCTCAGAGCAGTCTCAGCAACATCAGCGTCCTGCACCGAAAGGATCTTGGGCACATCAGGAGCGTGCGCTATGACCGTTTCGAGCACCTGCTGATAACGGGCCGGATTTCCGGATACATAATCGAGCAGGATCGCGTCTATTCGGAGTTTCTGGCCTATGCGATCAATCTCTGAGTCCAGAACGTCGGCAAGCGCTGTATGAATGTCGGTATCCGGCTGATTGTCAGCTATGCGGACGGCAATAACAGTCGGCCGCACAAACTTCTTTTCATGACGGTAAAGTACCGTTTCCTCTCCCATCGTGCATACATGGGGTCCGGCGCCGAATGTCACCGTTTTAATCGGAGGCTCCGCAGCAGCACCCAGCATACGGCGCGACTCGTCACTCATATCCGGACACGCATCAACCGAAGCCTGCCGCTGGGCAAGCTTCATGGCAAACGCAAGACAGGTCGGATGCCCGCACTTTTTGCAGTTCGTTTTCGGCAGGAGTTTGAATATCTGAACGCCGGACAGTGCCATACCTCCTCCTTATCCCGCTTCCGTCACGGAAAGCTCGCCGATGAACTGCTCAATCGAAGCGACCGCTTCGGGATGACGCATAATCAGCAACTCCGCTCCGGCCAGGAGCATGGAACCGGCGGTGATCACTTCCCACGCAATCCCGCGCTGCTTCAGCGAACCCCACCGGGGCAGTTCAGCTTCCGGGGCTTGGGCTTCCTTGGTTTTCCACACATACATTCCGACGTCTGCAAGCATCGGCTGCTGCATTACCGCGTCATTCTGCGCGAGGGCTGCAAGCCTTATGCGCTCCATAACCGACCACGTGTAATCCAGACCATAGCCAAGAGCCGAACACATCGGGTCAATGATAATCCGCTCGCGGGCATAGCCCATCTGGGTAATCAGGATATTCAGCTGTTTGCAGAGATTGATATCGAGCTCCGACAAGGCAATGAGCAGGTGGTCGTTCGCCATCGCGGCAGCGGTAATCGTGCGGTAATTTTTTTCCTGCGCCTTGCCGATGATGCACTTCCGCCCCTTGGCCGCTTCTGCAGCAGCGACAAGCACTTCGGCATCTTTTTCAACATGGTTGCTGCCGAGGATGATAAGCGGTACGGATACTGCGGCGAGAACATCAGCGACCGTCCTCGCCGCATCAGCCGCAGATCGGTCTGCGCGATCAGGATGCGTGCTGAGAAGGCGAAGCGCAATCGCCTGCGCCTTCAGTTCATTCTGGCAGAATTGTGCCCATGCCGCAGGATCCCCGGATACGCCGGCATAGACGTCGTGAACTGCAGGAGGCCAGTCATCCGGCAGAGAGTCCTGCACTTCAAAAGCGATAACCGGATGATGCGGGGCTGCCCCTTCGAATCCATGAAACGCCAGACTATTCTCACCGCCAAAAGTGACCGTTCGCTCAGCCCCGAAGGTTATATCATATATGCTGCCGGGGAATGCCTCTTTCGGCTCCGTAAATACCATGGTTCCCTCCAGAATAAATATCTCGAAAAGCCGCCTCTTTTTTGTCTGAATCAGAGATTGCTGACGATACTCAGTGCTATCACATTTCAAGGTAAGAATGTGCGTACACTATCCTGCCCTGAAGAACGTCCAGCGTCTTCACTGTTTCAGCGACCTCATGCGGGTCGGCAATTGCGGCGGCAAGCCCCTCGTGCATCAGCAGCGTGAAATAATGCTTGTTCAGTATCGGTCTGATATGTTTCGGGCAGCCGTTTGAGATGTTGCTCAGCCCGACAACCGTCTTCATGGCAGGTTCATTCAGCTCCTGAAACATCTTCACTGCGTTCAGAACGTGACGCGCGTGATCCTGCGACGTGGCAATCTGGAGGACCAGCGGGTCAAGATAGAGGTCTTCAAGCGGCACGCCGCATTCCATCGCCCTGCCCATTATTTCGGCAGCCAGTGCGCATCGCTCCTCGGCGTCTGCCGGAAGACCGCCCTTCCCGACCGCGAGTCCGATAATAAGCGCATTATACTGCGCGGCGAGTTCGAGCATCGGGAACCGTTCCGGATCGTTTGACGTCGAGTTGATCATCGGGCGGCCCCACGTATTGTCATGCACCCTGAGCCCGGCCTCAACAGCGCCGGCATTGGTCGTATCAAGACAGACCGGAAGGGGCACCACTTCCTGAATCGTTGTAACCATCCATTCCATGAGGGCTTCACCCTCCTCACCGGCAGGTCCGATATTTGCATCTATCATGCCCGCGCCTGCCCTCCACTGATTGACGGCAATTTCCTGAATGGGCGACCGGTCACGATGGAGAATAGCCTCTCGAACACGCTTTGCAATAATACTGAGCTTCTCTCCGATAATCAACACTCTTTTCTCCTGACCGCATGGTAAAAGCTTGAAAATACAACAAAAAATATCTTGATATTTTATCAGAAACAGACAGAATGCGTAAAGAAACGGGAGAGATCGCCGCCGCATTGCGGCTGAAAAAACCCTGAGAAGGCAGGTCTGTTTGTCTTTTCCCGGTGCCGCGGGTACAATATCCTGCAAAGCCGTTTTCCAGCGGCACGCCGAATCATGAAAAAATTCACATTTACCGATCCATTGTACATGGCATTTTATGCCAGGGAGATTTATCGCGATGTCGCGCGGTACTGGCGCGGCGCAGGACTGCTGTATCTGCTTTCGCTGGCAGCGCTCTGCACGATTCCGGGCATGGTGAAACTTCACTCCCAGATAAATGCGTTCGTCGTCGATGAAGCCCCTGCGTATGTCAAACAGCTGCCGACGCTGACGATAAGTCAGGGAATCCTGTCCGTTCCTGAAAACAGGCCATATATTATTCAGGATCCGGTAACCAGTGAACGGGTGCTCATTGTCGACACATCCGGGCAGTTCCAGACGCTGGAGCAGGCAAAGACAAAAGTACTGGTCACAAAAAGCCGGATAATCGTCCAGACCGGTGCAGACCCCGTTGCGGTGCAGCTTTCGCAATTTGACGACGTCACGCTGGACAATCGCCAGATGTTTGAACTGCTGGAGTTTGCAGGTGAGTGGTTCGGACTTGCTTTTTATCCGATTGCTTTGGCTATGAACTATGCTTTTCGGATTGTCCAGGTGCTGATTTATGCCTTCGTCGCGATGGCATACGGAAGAATGCTCAAAATAGCTTTGGGGTTCGGTGCTGCCATGAGGCTGACAGCGGTTGCCTTAACGCCGATGATAATTGCACACACACTGCTCACCTTTTTTGATCACCAGGTGCCCTTTTTATGGGCGATTACGTTCGGCTTGTCTGTCGGCTATATCTTCTTCGGGGTGAGGGCTCTTGCAGAAGCGCCGTCACAAGGGGCGCCCCGGCAGGAATAGTTTCTTACGGAACAGAAAGCTTATCGAGAATTGCTTCAAACGCTGCGCGAGCCGGACTGTCTGGGGCGATTTCCACAACCGGCTTTCCCTGCAGGTCGGCAGCCGCAATCGCGCGGTCTTCGGGAATCGCTCCGCCTACATGCAGCCCGAGCGTTTCGGCAAACGGTGATAGCGCTTTCTCTTCGCCGGAACCCGCCCTGTTCATAATCAGTTCGGCGCGATGCACATGAATCCTGAGTTCGTCGATCATGTCAAATACCCGCCGCGCTGTGCGGATGCCTTTGGCGGTCGGATCGCTCACAATGATAAGCAGATCCACCTCCCGTGATGTATGGCGGCTCAGGTGTTCCAGTCCTGCCTCATTATCCAGAACGAGATACCGATACTGATCTGCCAGCCTGTCGGTATACTTGCGGATAATATTGTTTGCCGCGCAGTAGCAACCCGGGCCTTCAGGACGTCCCATCACGAGCAGATCGAATCCCGGGGCCTCTGTAAGCGACCGCTGTATCT
Source organism: Dissulfurispiraceae bacterium (assembly GCA_035477855.1). Lineage (GTDB taxonomy): Bacteria > Nitrospirota > Thermodesulfovibrionia > Thermodesulfovibrionales > Dissulfurispiraceae > JAAYUK01. Next base: position 9,956 of record DATIKF010000348.1, on the reverse strand, counting down.
GGTAATGAATCAGCTCTTCCGTAGACATCCCCCCCGGCCGAGCTGCTCCGCTGCGCACCGCATCAAGCGACGCTTCCCTCATACCGCCGACCGTTGCCTGCACCGACACGCCGAGCGCCTCGTTGAGACAGGCATTCGGGTCGGCATCGACAGCAAGAACAGGGCCTTTGCCGCGAGCCGCAAGGTACTGCACCGTCAAGGACGCAAGGCTCGTCTTGCCGACGCCGCCCTTTCCGGCAAAAGCAATCACATACGCCATAAAGAACTCCTATATCCCACGCCGTGCTTCCCACTTTTTTAATAGTTCCGGCAACTCCGTCATCGAATCAATCAGCGCATCAGCATCGCGCAGCAGCTCAGCCGGCCGATACCCGTACGTGACCGCTACGGTTCTGATTCCGGCATTCCGGCCTGCCTCGACATCATAGGTGCTGTCGCCTACAATCACCGCATTTTCAGGAAGGAGTGCCATCTTTTCAAGCACATAATAAATCGGAATCGGCGAAGGCTTTTTAGCCGCGGCGGTTTCACTGCCGACAACAAGCTCAAAATGCGCTGAAAGTCCAAGCTCCCTGAGAGTGCGCAGAGAGAGATCCTCCCGTTTATTCGAAACAACAGCCTTGCGAAACCGGGAAAGGCCGGTCAACGTCTCTGCCACTCCCGCATAGACCGATGTCAGCTCAATCAGATGCTCGGAATAGTATGAGAGAAAGCGGTTGACCAGTATTTCCCTGTCCACATCCAGCGACTCCAGCGCCATAACCTTTTCCATGAGCACGGTAATGCCCTCTCCGACAAGTTCGCGCGTTTCTTCAACAGTAATCGGCCGGGCTCCATACGGCTCTATCGCAAAGTTAATTGCGGTTCTGATGTCATGACTCGAATCGACAAGTGTTCCGTCGAGATCAAAAATGATGAGCTGTATCGACATGCTTTTTACTCTATCGGAACATTTCGACATGTGTCAAAAAAGCGCGGCTTCCGTCCGCGCCCTCTCCGTTGTCTGGCCGATGTGAGGTGATCCTACTTTTTAAACAGCTTCCTGATGCCCTCTCCGATACCCTGCGCACCCTTGCCGACCTGCTCAACGCCCTGCTTGCCGGCGCCGACAACAGCACCGCCAATCTCGGCAACGCCCACCCCCAGCTTGCCGGCAAGTCCGGCGGTCAGTCGTTTCATCAGTCCTTCCCGGACACTGAACTTCGGGTCATCAAGGTTTCCCTCGAGCCTGATATCAAGAGCGATTGCATTATTCCCCGTCTTCAATGCACTGAGAACGAGATTTCTCGGCACGCCGACAAAAGTTGCCCCGACTCCGCTGCCGGAACCGAAATCAAGGTCCTTCAGCACAACCGTGCCGGGGGCATCAATCATGCGCGATTTAATCTTGAGATCCATATCGAGGTCCATCGTGCCCCGCGTAATATCGGCATCTCCCTTTTTCTGAAAGTACGGTTTGAAGCGGGTAACATCCAGATTCCTGACCGTCACCGTCGCATTCGTATCCTTGCTCTTGAGAGTCGTCACTCCTTTTGATGCAACCGTTCCGCTGCGGATACGCGATGAAAACGTGAAGTTCGATGAGGCATCGCCTGACGGGATTGATACATTATCCATCTGCAAAGCAACCGCATCGAGCCGCGTGAGATGCGGCGGCGCAGACACCATCCCGTTGTAATAGTCAATGACTCCTTCGCTCACCTGAATTTTTTGAAAAAAGAGCGCAGTATCGTCTGCTTTCTCCTTGTTCGGCACCGCCTTTGCTGCCGGGGAAGGCGCTGCCGCTTCAACTGAGGCAAACGGATTGACATACTCCCCGTTCCGGTCGCGCTCAACGCGCAGATACGGCCGCACGAGACTAAACTCGGAGAAAGTGTAGAGGCCGGGCCGGGCCTTGTCGGAAGCTATGCGCACCTGAACGGATTCGGCCTTTGCAGCAGCACCCTTGTCCCTGAAGTCCAGGATGCCAATCTGCTGTCCGTCGCACTGCAGTTGGAGCGCCTTCGTTTTAAGGTTAACATCCCCCTTTGCCTTCACGGACCCTGCAATCAGTCTTCCTTCCAGAACGCCCGAAAAATCAATACGCGATGCGGTATCACGCAGCGGATAGGCAAAATCATTAAGTTCAAGATTCAGTTTCTTGGCGGCAATCGTATTCATTGCAGGTATTTTCCGATCATCCTGCAACGCAAATTCCCCGTCCCGGATACTGATGGTCCCGATAGAAAAGCCTTTCGTTTCAGAAGGCTTATCCTCTCTCTTTTCGCCACCTTCCGCTGCTGCAAACGGATTGACATAATTTCCATTACGGTCGATCCGCATCCTGATGAACGGCTTTTCAATCGTCAGGCTCGACAATGCATACCCCTGCTTGAGAAATCCGAGAACGTCTGCCTTGACGCCGATGCGATCCGCCTTGGCAATTACAACATTGTCCTGCATGACCTTCACCCCGATGACGTCAACAGCGCCCCAACTGAGCGACAGCTCCTGCACACTGACGTTCTTGCCGAGCGCTGTTTCTATCTTTTCTTTGATGAGTCTGTTGGAATTCTTGACAAGAACTGCTGCTGCCGCGATGACTACGACAACAATAACCAGTCCGGCAATCAGAAACTTTTTCATGGCATTCTCCTGATTTTTTAACGAAACCTTTCTCCCGTTATGAACCTTTTTTTGCCTTTTCGCCAAGTTCACACACCTGGGCGTCCGGCGCTGAAAGCAGGGTTTTCACCGTATCATTCCCCAGGGCGTCACTGATACATCCGTCCATCTTCCTGATTAACCGCTCGATCTCCGGAATCGAACAGATTTGCTGCCCGAAAAGACTGTCGCCGTGCATCTCATGCTCTACCGCCATCAGCACCTCACGCACGGATATCGACGAGACATCGCGCGCCGGGAGGAACGTGGCGTCTTTGGGCATCGCGAGTATGAGCTTCTGCCGCTCAAGTGCATCGAGCACCTCCAGCACCGGAGCAACAGGCAGTTTCAGCTCCATGACCAGCGCATTGAGCGTCCAGCGCGGCTTGTCTTCCCGGTAATGAAGTCCAATGTAATACATGATCGCAAGCGCAAGGCGGTATTTGAAGCGCTCGCTGAAAACGTCATTATCCGAACGCAGGCGCAGCATTGCGGGGAACTGATGGTAAAACGCCACCTTCACGCCGATCAGCATGATGAGCCAGTTGAAGTAGAGCCAGATCATGAATACAAGGATAATGGCGAATCCGGAATAGACTGCGGAATACTTCGCCGTCGACACAAGGAATTTGGCGAACGCCCAGCTCAACAGCTGCCAGAGAATGCCGGCCGTGGCGCCTCCGGCCAGCGCAGAAACAAAGCGGACCTTTGTATTCGGCAGAAGAAAATAAAACATCGTAAACGCAAGAATGGTAAGCAGGTACGGAACCAGCTTCGTCAGAAAAACAATAGCCGTGCCGAATGGTTCGATGGCAGAGAGCCATTGGAGGATCGAGGTACTCATGACTGTTGTCGTCAAGCCTATTGCCGAAACCAGCAGAATTGGCCCGACCATCAGAACGCTCAGATAGTCCCGGAATTTGCGGAGAAAGTCCCGTGTCTTCGTTATCTGCCAGAAGTGGTTGAACGCACTTTCTACCTGCTGCACCGTCGTGATGACGGTATAGAGCAGAAACGCGAGGCCGACCGTTCCGAGCACCTTGACGTTTACCCTGTCCACATACTCGAGAATCGTGTCGCCTATTTCTTCGCCCTTGTCGCCGATCGGCTCAAGAAAACTGTAGATCGTCGGCGCCAGCATGTTATGCACGCCCAGCCCCTTCAGCACGGCGAAGGCGATAGCCAGCAGCGGCACAAACGTCAGCAGAGTCGTATATACAAGACTTGACGCACGAACGGTCAGTTCCCCGTTGCGGAACTCATCCTGGAGCTTGTAGACAAGGCGCAGTGCGATCAGCCACAGGCGCTTTGCGCGCTTGAGACCGGTAGTCTCAATATCCCAGAGCGAATGCGAAAAAAAGCTCGACAATTGCGAAAATACGCTTTTCATCCCACTCCTTCAGCCCGAAAGCTGATGTTCACATTTGCGATGCCGGCCACGTTCACTTCAGCCTGAAGTCAACCCGGCTGTCCCGCACCTTCTCTTTTTTCTCAGGCTGGACAGATTTCGGATCCACAAGGAAAATGCGCTCCTTCTCGACTTTCTTCGCCTTCAGCATATATGCATACACCACCCGCGCGCGTTCTTTTGCCAGATCGCGCAGCATATCATCATTGACCACAGCATGCGTCAGCATAAGTTTTTCCATCTCAGGCACAGGAATATCCTTCGCAATGCCGAGAAAATTCGACGGCTTCGGGAACTTTTCCGCCTTGTACGCCTGTTTCAGATAGTTCGGATATTCTTCCTTTGTCACCACAACATTGTCGAGGCTCTCGCTCCGATCGCCTTTTACAAGCGCTTTCAGCTTCTGTGCTTTCACCTTTTTCTGCATCAGCTCCTGCTTCAGTCCTTCACGGTCGTTCAGCAAATCTGCATGGCCTTCAATATCGATCTTGAGCGCCGGGCGCTCCTGCAGCACCGTCATAAGCTTGTCAATCTTTTTCTGTTCCTGATCGGTCAGGGTTGCGGCCCCGTATGCAAAATCGACATAACTCATCTCCTCGCCGCCGCCCCCGCCGATGATTGCGCCAAGCAACGCAAACGGCGATGCAGCCGCTTTTACCAGGACATTGAAAATAATCTTCCAGATGATTTTACCGACGCGAAATTCCGGGTCATCCGTGGTCCCGGTGACCGGCAGATCAAGATGAATTTCCCCCTTGCGGTTCTTGAGCAGTGCAATAGCGAGCTTCACCGGCATTTTGGTCGCATCGGGACTCTCAACATACTCACCGAGAGTAAACTGATCAAGAAACACCGTATTTTTGGCTTCGAGTTTCTTTTTCTCAATCAGGTACTCCATGCCGAGATTCATTTTGCCCTTCTCAATAGTGTAGCCGATATGCCTGCCGGCATACGGCGACGTCGTGCTGAGATCCATATTCTGCAAATCAACCTTCAGGGCAATATAGAGATCATCGCGGAGCGGGTTAATCTTGCCGGTCATTTCAAGCGGCGAGCCTCCTTCAAGCAACCCGCGAAGTTCAACATCGGCAAACTTTTCCTCTTCCGATGTAAGCCCGGAGACTCTGCCGGCGATTTCGAGCATGCGCGCAGTGTAGCTCGGTTTGATGCTCCTGTCGCTGAAATGAATAGTCCCGCCCTGCACCGTCACTTCATCTATTTTCACGAGCTTCTGCTTTCTGAATGCCTGGATATCCGGAACCTGTTCCTTCTTCTCCTCGGCAGCCGGCAGGGGTGGCGGTGCTGCTGCGGGAGCAGCCTTTCCTGCGGTCTGCTGGCCGGTCCCCTGTTCGGAAAGCCCCTGGGTGTTCAGGGTGCCGTCAGGATTGATAATAATGCGTGAATAGAAATCGCTCAGTGCGATTTGTTTAATCAGAATGCGCAGCGGATTCGTGCTGACATCCAGACGGCTGAAGTCGAGCGAATCAAACTTCAGAAAGTCTTCCGCATTGACCTTGTCGATGGCATTGAATTTCGCGATGGTTACCTTGCCCTGATAGCGGATTTTCATGCCGTCTTTCGGGCTGGCCACCGAAAACGAACCGCCGGTCGAAAAACGGCCACCCGTCATAATGACTTTATACTGATCCGCAGTATACGAACGAAAAGCCGCAAGGTCCAGCGATCGGACGTTCGTTTTGAGCTGCGCGGTCAGAGGGTCGAGCGATACGGGACCGTCAAGTGAAACCGCACCATTCTTTCCGACAGTAAACTGCAGTGAAATAGTGCCTTTTGTGCCGTTGACGGTTGAAATGGTATCGCCGGAAAAACGAATCTTGTCAATGCGGAGCGTAACCGGCTCGGACGGCTGCAGATCCTCAAACTTCACGGCATAGTCGCTTGCGCTCACTTTTTTCAGCGTCACAAACCACGGCTTTTCCTGCGGCTGCCGGGCTGGTTTTACTGCTGCAGGGCTGTCCGGCAGCACCGGAACAGGAACTGCCGCCTTCTTCTCCGGGGTAAGCGTCATGACGTTTATCGTGCCATCCTGCTGACGAGTCAGGCTGAGCATCCCTTTTGTCCCTGAAAGCTCGCCAATGACGAGCGCGCGTTTCGCGAGATCGATCTCGGTGCCCCGCAGGGTGACTATCGGCAGTTCGATGAAATCCCGCTTTTCTCCCTGCTTGCGCGCCTTGAACGCGAGCAGGGAACTTTCGAGATCCCACAGGCGGATAAGGGCTTCCGGTTCGGCTTTCGTGTATGAGAAGCGGCTCCAGAGATTGAGCGTGCCGTCCTGTATCTGCGCAAGCGTCGCTTCGCGGAGATACGGCTGATACTTTTTGAGCCGAACCTGCTGAAGCGAAATTGAGCCTTCGGCAACAAGCGGCTCAAGCTGAAGCAGACTTCCAAGGGCAATCTGCTCGTCAGCTTCGGTCCTGAACGATGCAGTCACCTGTGCTTTCTTTTCCGGCAGCGAACTCAGGCCGGTAATCCGGGACTGAACGCCCGAGAGCGTAGTCGCGAATTGCTGCCCGTGCAGCGAATCCTGCCAGGATACGAGGCCATCCTTTGTTGTGAATGAATCAATTTCAACGACGGCAGAGGAACTTGTTTTCTCCGGCTTCGCCTGTTTCTGCACCTTGCTCGAAGTCCCGGCATCCTTTTCTTTGGCGGAGTCCTGCATTGCCCGGGTCAGAAAAGAATGCCAGTTCACATTCCCTGCAGCATCGCGGCGGAGATACAGCTCGGGCGACTGCTGCGCGATGCTCGAAAAGTGGACGTTCTTTGCGAACAAATCCGACTTTGCGATGGATAGTGCAACATGCGGCAGGCGCAGAACAGGCCGCTGCTGCAAATCATCCAGCTCTATTTTCCGCAGATCGATTGTACCTGCCAGATTGAACGTTGGCGGGCGGTCGCTGTATTGCGTGTACGTAAGTTTGGATGCAGAGTCGACAATGCCGGACTTCAATACAAAATCAAGTTTGTACGGAACATACACGAGATGCTTTTCGAGATTAAAACCTGACAGGTTGATATCGAAATATGTTTCCAGAGAGTTCGCAAACGGCTTTGTTTTTCCTTTAAACGATACCTTGGTGTCATTGACAACCGCTTCCAATAGCGGTTCAACAAAGGTTTCGGCATCGTATGAAACCGTCGAGATAAAAGGAACGGTTACCCTGAGATCCCGCACTGCATGCTTTGCATTTTTCGGGCCGTCAAGAAAGTCGATGCTGCCGTTTGCAATCTGGATATTGTTCAGCGAAAATTCGGCCTTCTTTTCGTCCTTCTTCGGTTCAGCGGAACTCTTCCGGTCCAGAAGATCCGAAAAATTGTAGGTCGCATCAGGATGGCGGACAATATTGATATAAGGCTTTTCAAGCCTGACTTCGCTCAGAACCGGCCCGCCCTTGAAAATGGATGCCAGCTGCGCATTCACGTGGAGATTGTCAAACGAGAAGAAAATGCCTTGTCCGTCTTTCTCCTTGACGGCAACGGTGCCGATATCTACCGAAAGCATATAAGGATTCACGCTGACGCGTTCAATCGTCACCTCTCGCCCGAGTTCTGCGGAGAGCCTTTCAAGAAGAAACGGTTTCAGATATGAGGGAGCTGCGAAGAACCCGGCAATGCCGAGAATCACATAGAATACCACCAGAACGATAAAGCCATTGCGAACAAACGGCTTCGACCGGAGCGCTCTCAGTTTTTCTTTCATGAACGGGCACCATTACCGGAATTGAAGGTTTGTTGACTTCGCGCTTGTCCGTGACACATGCAAGCGTTGTCTATGAGTCCCTGCCCCCCTGCATCATGTGAAATCATTGCTTCCCCTGCAGCTATTTGCCCGATGATCGCTCTAATGCACGTCCGGCGCTTGATACGTCCTTCCCAACACCCTGAACGGTATTGCAGCCTGCAACGGCGATAATGAATCCTAACGCAAGCAGAGCTGAAAGCACGTGCTTCACCATAATCACGCACCTCCTCACCATGATATTTTGATTCATTGTATCATGCGGCGGGAGAATTCTGCCGCTCAATCCCTGCCAGGAGCTTGTGCTTAACCCCGCTGAGAGTCCAAGAGGACCCATCGTCAGACCCGTTGCGATGTCCCTCAGACCGCCTTTCCGCCCTGTCTGTGAGAGAGCATCGTGAATAAGATCGCATAAAACTGCGACCACGTCGTATAGGTCTTCACGTATCGCCCGCCGCCATGCTCTTGTGCCGCCGGATCATATTGATATCTCGGGAACAATTTCAGGAGTTCTCCAGATATGGTATAACAAATGTACAGGGTCTGTGCCTCCTTGTCAGGTTTGGGGTTGTTCGCCGTTTATATTCTAACCCCTTTGTAGTCCTCAGGTTATGCGTTCCTCATTTTTTAACCGTACAGAAGTGTTGAACGATGGGAAGTTGAAAACACCCTGGATGAACTGAAGACACATTTGCAAGGAGCGCATATCGTTTTGCGAAACAAGACGCCGGAACTGGTACGGCAGGAGTTTTATGAGATGCACCCGGCGCATTTTGCCATTTGCGGATTGATGCATGAAGCTGCATTGAAAGCCAATGTGGATCCTGACCGATTATCCTTATATCCACGTGGTTAGAGTTGTAAGACAGAAACAGTTTCATGAGGAGATCCTTGCTGAGATTTTGCAGAAGCGCAAGGTATCCAGCCGCGGCAGACAGGGGCACTGCGAGGAGTAAAACACAAGATGAGAAACTTTCTTGTTCGTCCTCGAAACGGGAAAGCTGCTTCTGAAGCAAAGGACCTTCGAAAGATTATTATTAAGTGAACGGCAGTGCCGTTAGAAAGGGGCGTTTTATTGGAGCAAACAGAAATGTACTGACCCAAAAAAACATGCAATAAACAATCATAAACAAGGAGGAAATATGATAGATGAAAGAGATGTTAACAAGGCCAAGGATGCAATGCAGTCTGCATTTCAGAAAAGCCCTATGAGGCTTGGGCTGATTATAGGAGCACTTCTGGTCGGTTTTCTGTATTTAAGTCCATGGGTTCAGATTGGGGCAGGGCAAAGAGGGGTTGTCCTAAATTTTGGCGCGGTTCAGGATACTGTGTTGGATGAAGGACTGCATTTCAGGGTTCCTATAATGCAGGACATTGCCATAATGGATGTCAAGGTTCAGAAGGTAGAGACTGATGGCATCGCTGCCTCGTCAGATCTTCAGGATGTGAGTTCAAAGGTTGCGCTTAACTATCATGTCATACCTGATAAGGCAAATATTGTTTATCAGACCATCGGCACACAATTTAAAGATCGCATTATAGACCCCGCAGTGCAGGAGGTGCTTAAGGCTGTAACTGCCAAGTATACTGCAGAAGAGCTTATAACAAAGAGGCCGGCGGTAAGCGAGGAAATGAGAGCAACCCTTGCTGAAAGACTTTTGGTGCACAACATAGCAGTTAATGCGCTTTCTATCGTTGGGTTCAGCTTCTCCAAAATATTTATGGAGGCCATCGAGTCAAAGCAGACAGCCGAACAGCTGGCACTCAAGGCAAAAAGAGACCTCGACAGAATAAAGATAGAGGCAGAGCAGAAGATCACAGCAGCAAAGGCAGAGGCGGAGTCCCTGAGGCTGCAAAGGGCGAATATTTCACCGGACCTCATAGAGCTTAGAAAGATAGAGGCCAATCTCAGGGCTATAGATAAATGGAATGGGATTCTCCCGCAGGTTACAGGTGGCGGTGCTGTGCCATTTATTGGCATAGGTGATCTGCAAAAAAAATAATCCCAAAATTGTCATTAGAATCGGTCCAAAACGCTCAAAGCCTGGCAGGACGTGCAACAGAGCGGATTTATTCGGCGAAGTAGTCGCTTACATGGAGGTAAGTGCCGGGCGAATACCTCGGAGGATGGCTGGATGCCGTCCG
>DATIKF010000347.1:0-3484 GCA_035477855.1 Dissulfurispiraceae bacterium | reverse complement strand
TTAAGAATCATCCGAAGCACACAAACAAGATTATCAAGGCCATCAGGGGGACGCTGGAACACAGGGCCGCCTGGCTGTATCTCCTGTTGGATGAGGCGGAGAAGCGCGGCATAGTCACGGAAGAATTCGCGAATGGGAATGTCAACCGAAAATTGACCATCTGTGATAACCGAATCTTGACCACCCTGAGCGCTGTTTAAAGTTCGAGATGACGAGGGTTAATCACCTCACCCCTCTGTTTAGCATGCCGCTGCTTTCCGATCATCTTGACCGGTTTTATTCGTACTGGCGCCTGATCTGTTTTGCTTTTCTCTGGTCGAAATCAATATCGGATCTCGACACACCATAAATCATGAATGGATACGAGTAATCGAATTCACTTATCAGGATGTTCCCGTCAATATCCGTTATCTTAGAGATGTCGTGGTTGTTTCTGTAGTTGCCAAACCAGGTTGTATTGTCTTTCGTGAACTCTGCGTCAATCGTTTCCAGACGGCCTTTTTGTGGATTATAAATCGTTATTTGCATGGGTTGTCCTTCCTTTGTCTTCCTTTTTCCTTAAGGCTCTGTTTGAGCCGGTAGCTATCCCAAGGACAGCTGACGATATGGGCTTTGTGGGTCAGTCGATCCAGCAAAGCGGCGGTCATTACAGGATCGCCAAACACCTGCGTCCAGTCCGCGAAACCCAGGTTGGTGGTGATCAGCACCGACCCTTTCTCATACCTTTCCGCCAGGACCTGAAAAAGCAGTTCCGATCCTTCCTTGGAAAAAGGGATGTAGCCAAGTTCGTCCAAAATGAGCAAATCGTATCGGACATACCGTTGGACAAGACGTTGCAACGTCCTCTCTTGTCTTGCTTCGATCAGTTCATTGACCAGACCATAGCAGGTGACAAAACGGGTCCGAAAGTTATTCTTACAAGCCTCGATTCCCAAGGCAATGGCCATATGGGTTTTGCCGGCGCCGCTGTGTCCCGAAAAAATGACGTTCCTGTGCTCGCGAATATAATCACCTCCCGCAAGATCCCGAAAAAGCCGAAGATCAAGTTCCGGAACGGCTGACAGATCGAAGGTCTCCATCGGTTTCAGGAGAGGGAACTTCGCCTCTCGAATTCTGCGATTGAGACTGTTTTCCGCCCTGGCCTGCAGCTCGGCGGCGGTCAGCTCAAGGAGAAACTCACCGTAGCTTATCCCACTCTCTTTTGCCTGTCGCAGAGAACCCTCCAGATTGCGGGCCATGCTGGAGAGATTCAGCGCCTTGAAGTTTGCTTGCAACTCGATCAGTGCCCCGGCTGTCATTGCACACCTCCCAGTTGCCCGTAAACCGCTATGTCGGGAGGCGGCAGGCTCGACCAGAAAGCTAAGGGCGCGAAGGTCGATTCGGCGCCGCCGGGGTAAGCAAGAATGTGACGCACCCCATCGCTGGAGCTGATGTTATTTTCCATGGCCAGTTCAACGGCGGCTTCAATCTCATCGGCCGCATAATCCCTGTGGAACATCAAAACGGCGATGAAATCCTTGATGCCTTTTGTCTCCCCCTGGGCGCGGCAAAATCTCTCCAGAAGCTTGTGAGGACCGGAGGCCATATCTTGCGCCATTGCCGAATGGGTCTGGCGCTGTTGAAAGCCATCGGGCGCTGCTGAATCAGGTCCAGATAATGATCGGGATCGAGAATCCATTTATTGTTGCCGTATGAACGCTCATGCGTAGTCACCCTCTTGGCGCCAATAAAAATCTCCACCCGATCCGCATAGTGCAACACCTTCACGCGAAACCCCGCATAACGGCTCGGAACGGAGTATCGGTTCTTATCCACAATGACTGTGGCGTACTTGTCGGCCCGGCCACCGGAGGTCTTGACATTGCTGAAAACAGCTTCGGGAAGGGAAAGAAGTTGCGCCTTCTCCTCTTCGTACAACTCATTCACTGTCCGATCACGCCCGGCCATCTTGTGATTCCCATAAGAAACGCACTGCCGGAGAACCTTCTCGTTGAGCTCTTCGAGGTTTGCGGCCTCCGGAACAGGAACCATGTAATTACGCCGCGAGAAGCCAACCAATCCCTCAACGCCGCCCTTTTCGTGGCCGCTGTCGGGATTGCAGAAACGGGACTCGAAACTGTAGTACGCCTTGAACTTGGCAAAGCTCTCGTGCTCAATCCGATCTCTCCCGCGCAACACCTTCTCAACCACGGTCGAAAGGTTGTCGTAGATCAGGACCGGAAAGATTCCGCCAAAAAAGGAAAAGGCATGGATGTGCGCATCAAAAAACGCCTGCTGCCGCTCACAATAATAAAAGCGTACAAAATGCTTTCCGGAATACTTGCTCCGCATGCAGAAAAACTTCAGCCGGACATCCTCCCCGGCCAGGATCGCCGTCGCCGTCCCCCAATCCGCTTCCGCCTCATATCCCGCCTCCGGATCGCACGGGATAAAGGCGCAGGGCGTATCGATCCCCAAAGCCGGCTTCGCAAACCGAACATATCGACGGACAGTGGGTTCGCTCCCCGTGTAACCATGCTCCTCCACCAAACGATTGTATATCCGACGCGCCGTATGGCGCTGCTTCTTCGGACTGCACTTGTCACCCGTTAGCCAACCGTTGATCACCGTCAGGTACTTGTCAAGAACGGGAAATGGCTGATGCGACCTCTCCTTGTAACCCCACGGCTCACCCCGTATCGCCTTCTTGATCGTGTTTCGCGAATGACCTGTCATCCTGGCAATCTCACTGATATTTTGACCGTACACCCGACATCCCGTTCTGATCATCTCATACTGATCCATCTTGAGCACTCCTTCTCCTCCTCCGCAAATGGTCGGTAAATACCAAACCACTTTAGCAGGAGACGAACGGCTCCAGGTGGTCAATTTTCGGTTATCACTACCCCCTCTACCTGGTCAATTTTCGATTATCACACCGACCATTTTTTCTAATTCAGGTCATAGTGCAGCTTCAGCGCCTCTTTGACCTCCGCCATCAGCGCATCGGGCAGGCGGCCGAGACGCTTACCTATCCTTGCCTTGTCAATGGCTCTGGTCTGGTTTATCATGATTTTGGAACGGCTTGTCAGATTCGCCGTCCCCGCAGGAATTTCGACTTCGAATGAATAGACGCGGGTCATGATCGATGTGATGGGAGCTATCGAGATAATCGGCGAGTGTTCATTGTTGATGTCATTTGAAACCACCACGGCAGGGCGGATTTTTTTCGCTTCGGCTCCCAGGGTTGGCTCGAAGTTTACCCAGAATACATCTCCTTTTTTAATCAATTCCATCGGCGACAGTTCCCTCCAGATCAGCGTTGATTCGTTTAATTTCGCCTGCGGCCTCCATGTACTCCGTGGCAAGTCGCCGGTTTCGCTTTTCTTTAAGGGCGTTGCTGATGGCCTCGCTGATGAAGCGGCTTCTCCCCCCGGACCCAACTTCTTCGCTGAGTTCTTCATAGGTTGTCCGAGAGAGACTGATATTGATACGGATAGTGTTC
>DATIKF010000346.1:0-18934 GCA_035477855.1 Dissulfurispiraceae bacterium | reverse complement strand
CCCGCACAGAAGGCTTTTTTAGAGGCGATCAACAGGGCGGGCGGCATAGGGGCCGTCTGCCGGTCCGTGGACGACGTGATCGAGGCCCTGGGCCTGGAAGACCGCTTCCTGATAAGGGGGAGAAGATGATGCAAACCTATGAACCAGCAGGACATGGGATGATTGTCTGTATATCAGGCGGTAACTACGTTCTGACAAAGGACGCAGACGCCGAGATCGAGCGACTGAACACCTATATCCATCAGCTACGAGGCGCATTAGGCTATGCCGTTCCCGGTCATATCCCTGAGAATCCAGACATACTTAATGGGATAGCGGATGCACTAAGTAAGCAGAACGACAAGCTCCACAGAGAGGCCAATCTCAACATGGCCGAAATATGCCGGCTGCGGGGACAGGTGGCGTTGCTAAGGTCGAAGATTATAAAGGCGGGTAGGAAATAGGGGGAGAAGATGGCAAGGACCAGGACAAAAGACTTGACTTATTTTTTAATAAATGCCATATATAAATCGTCTATTCCAAAAGGGGCTGCCCCGGCCTTTGGGGTTTTTTGCATTAAGGACTTTAGGTCCAAGCTGCCGGGATACCGTGAGGTCTCGGGCGCACCTTTTGGGCGTAGACACAGCTTGGGCCTTTTTTTATGCCCAAAGCACAAACGTCTAAATCAAGAGGAGGTCACGCCATGACAAGGCCACGTAAAAACACTGTCGATTACTTCCCCCATTCATGCGATCACGGGAAAACCATGTTTATCCTTGAGGAGCGTTATGGGAATACAGGTTATGCGTTTTGGTTTAAGCTATTAGAAACGCTCGGAAGCACAGAGCATCATTTTATAAATCTCAATAACGAATCAGAGATTGAATATCTACGCAGTAAAACCCGGTGCGAGGAGGGTTTAGTAATAGAAATACTAACCCTGCTGTCAAGGTTGGGGGCTATTGATGATAAGTTATGGCAAAATAAAATAGTGTGGAGCCAGAATTTCGTTGATGGTGTTTCTGATGTATATACCCGTTCCCGTCACACATTACCCCCATCTAAGCCGGATAACTACACATTAAAACCCCACGTGATAGATACATCTACGCAGATTAATCCGCAAAGTAAAGTAAAGGAAAGTAAAGTAAAGGAAAGTAAAGTAATAAACACATCTTTGTCAGAAACTGAAATAACCGTTTCTGACGGAAATGGGAAGTATCCACCCTGCCCACAAAATGAAATCGTAAATCTTTATCACAAAGAACTCCCCGAATTGCCCAGGGTAAAACATTGGCCTGAGAACCTTCAAGTTATTTTAAGAACACGCTGGAAGGAAGATCAGGTGAGGCAAAATCTGGAATGGTGGGAGCAGTTTTATCGGTATGTTCATGAATCAGACTTCCTTATGGGAAGGACAAAAGAGGCTTTTGTAGCCGATCTTGAATGGCTGATAAGACCAAAGAACTTCACAAAGATTGCGAACGGGCGCTACCACGGACGTGGAAATCTATCAACAAAACCACAACCGGGCATAACTGCATGGCTCGCGGGAAGGAGGGAAAATGCAACAACGTGATGAAGTGAAATTTGCGGAATTAATGGCTGTATTGGCAGAGGTCTATGACGACGGCAGGCCGCCAAGTAAGTTAAAAATGGAGGTCTATTTCAGGGCGCTTGAACAGTTTGACATAGGAGATATAGAAAGCGCCGTCAAGGGATTGATTTACAACAGAACAACGGCATCATTCCCCAAACCAGCAGAACTCATCCAAGAGATACGTGGCACGGTATCAAACCAAGCTACAATGGCGTGGCTCGATGTTCTGGAAACCGTCAAGCGCGTGGGCCATTATCAAAGCGTGAAGTTTTCCGATCCAGTGATACACAGCGTCATAGGTGTTATGGGCGGATGGCCACAGCTCGCCGGTGAAATGTTGGTAGATGATGAAAAATGGAAACAGCGTGAATTTGAGCGGCTTTATGAGATTCTTTCAAAGAACCCACGTGGAAAACACCCGGATTATCTACCTGGGTTGACGGAGATAAGTAATAGCGCCGAGGGTTATAATGTTAAATCACAAATAATTGAAATCGGGCTTAACCGGCTTAGGCTTGTGGGGTAACGGCAATGGAAAACGACCAAACGACCAGGGAGGATCTCGGATACCTCGGGAATACCACGGAGAGACCGAACAAATATCGCCTGAACAAAGAGCTGAGAATGTCAAACGCATCAAGCAGCTCACCGGAACCATCGGCAGTATGCCGGGTGAGATTCCTACGGGGTGAGTTTAACGGCGACGTGAAGCGTCTGGCGTGGGAGTACGCGGAGCCAATGATAAAACGGGGACAGGTTGAATTGATCGAGTGGATATAGGGGGGGGTAATGCCTGAGATAGCAATCGGACGGAAGGAAATCATGAAGGCCCTGCATGTTGCGGAATGGGGAACCGTGAGAAGATGGAAACAGGCGGGGCTCCCTGTGCGATACCTGCCAAACAACAAGCCATTTATTATGATATCGGAGTTCAGAGCGTGGACAATAGATTTTGACGAGCTACGCAAAAAAAACACAAAATAACATCCCTTTAACACCCCTATAACATCTTTTCATCTTTTTTATCATGTGCTCTAATGCAGCCATGCCAACCAATCAAGAATTAGGACAAGAAGCCGGTAAATTGGCAATGTGTGAGACCCGCCGGAAGATGGAAAAGGCGGGATTCACCTTTCAGCGCCTCATGGAAAAGCTCGACGAACTCATGAACGCGCAGAAGCCGATCGCCGCGACTGTGGTGCATAAGGCCGGGAAGGGCAAGGGGGCGAAGGATGCCGATGAAACGACAATGGATTTTGTTGATGTCCCCGACAACCAGGTGCAGATCAAGGCGCTCGACATGGCCTTCACACTGCGGGATGACTACCCCTGCAAGAAGATCAAGGCCGACGTAAATCATTTCGGATCGATCATGGCAGCCGTGTCTGCACACCTGTCAAAAGAACAGCCGCCGCCAAAGCCCCCGAAGGAACACAAGCCCCCAGCCAAGAAGGTCGTCTATAAGCAAACGTCGAAGGGCAAAAAGCCATGACACTCGACATGAAACAGCAAATCGACGAATGCGCCAAGGTTTGGAGATCATTCCTGTATTTCCTTGATACATGGGTGTTCATCGAGGATAAGGAAAACAAGCGGCCATTGAAGCTCAAACTCTGGCCGGCGCAAAGAAAGATCGTCCCGTTGATCACACAATCCCTGCTTTTAATCCTACTCAAAACCCGGCAGGTCGGCCTCACGTGGCTATCAGCAGCATATGTCCTGTGGATGGCAATCAGGAGCCCCTTGTTTCTGGCGATCATCATCTCCGCCTCTGAGGACCACGCCATTGAATTCCTGAACCGGGTGTATTTCATCATGGACCGGCTGCCGAAGTGGATGGTCCCGCCGATTAAATCCCGCACGAAGATGCAGATCGAATTCGCCCACCAGGATGGCAGCGTGGCGACGATCAAATCCATGCCGACGATCGAAATGGGCGCGGAATCAAAGACGCCGAATATCCTGATCATCGACGAGGCGCACACGATCCGGGAGGTGTCGGGCATTTACAATAGCTCGTACCCGGGCATCGAGGCGGCAAAAGGGCAGGTCATCATTATCGCAAACAGCGTCAAGTCGGGGCCGGGCTGGGGATTTGTGCGGGATATGTACCTGAACAGCAAGGCGGGGATCAATCAGTTTGTGCGGATATTCCTCCCCTGGATGGTGCATCCGGACAGGCCGAAGGATTTCAGAGAGCGCATGGAGCGGGCCGGGATGAGCAAGGAGGACGTGATCTGGCATTATCCCGAAACCGAGGATGAGGCCGTATCCGCAATCGCAAGCAGTTATTTCGGCGACTCCCTGGCAAGACATAAACACGCACGACCCGGGATCAAAGGGCAGTTCATCCGCGACAAGCAGACAAAGGTTGTGAGGTTCGAGGAAAAGCCGGGCGGCGTTGTGGAGCTCTGGCGCTATCCCTACTGGATTGCGAAGGGCTGGGACGGAAGCTATTGGGAGCGACGATACGCGATGGGCTCCGACGTCTCCGAGGGTGTGGGATCTTCATTCAGCGTTGCCTACCTCAAGGATAGGAAGATCGACGAGATCATCTGTAAGATCAGCAGCAACAGGATCAGCGCCCATGAGTGGGCGGTGCAGCTCTCCATGATGTCGGACTATTACGAGCGGGCGGTGATTACCGTCGAGCGCACCGGCGCCGGGCAGACGACCGTCAAGCGACTGGAGGAACTGAAGGCCAACCAGAGCGTCAGAATGGTCTCGGGCCGGACCGGGAAAGAGATCACGAAGGAATACGGCTGGCATGAATCGCAGCAGAACAAGCATGAGCTGTGCGGGGATCTCCGCAGGTGGCTGAAGGAGATGAAGGGCGTCCTGTGGGATGCGGAGCTGATCGCTCAGTGTCAGACGTGGATCGAGGGCGAGACGGGGAAGCTGGGGCCGGAAAAGGGAAGGCTCGGCGATTGCGTCATGGCGGCCGGATGTACGCAGCAGGCAAGTCAGTACCTGGGGCCGGTCGAGAAGATCATCCCTGAAGGCGATGGATGGCTGGAAAACTGGCAGAAGGAAAGAGCGACGGGAGGCGCGAGGGCATGGGCAGCGTAGAAGAAAACGACATCCTGAAAGGCGACACGAAGATCCAAGAAGCCTGTGAATCCATCCGGGAGCATGGAGACAACACGCCCGATAAACGGGTTTGGATCCTGAAGGCCGATGGCGTTGAAGTCGGCTACAGGCGGCAGATGTTTCGGACCTACATCAATCGGCAGGTGTTCATCAAGGTGCCGGGATATAAGATTTCAGACATATCAGCCAGCCAGCGCGAGCGGATCATGTCGGCGGTGTTCAATGTGTTCCTTCAGCCAGGGTCTAACCTACCGACCATAGATCAGATCGCGCCGGATTGCCTTTTGATGCAGCAGCAGAGCGTCCCCATGATAGCGGTTGAGAGATCGCCGCGACTCAGGAGTATCGCGGGAGGATTCAAGGCATGAATGACGGCATTGATCTCAAGAAGATTGCCAACTCCGGCGCGGATGAACGGGTGATCGAGGTTTACCGCTTATTGAGCCAGTACATGCGGCAGCCGGAGCGTAAGGCATGGCTGAAGATGCGGCAGGAGTGCAGCGACGCGGTGTATGAATCGGCGATCTGGACCGACGAAGAAAAGGCGCAGATGCTGAAGAAAGACATGATCCCGTTGACTATCAACGATCTGTACAAGGGCGTGCAGGGATCGGCTGCGGTTGTGACCGACCAGAAGCCCGGCGTTGAGTTCTTGCCCGTCGGCTCCGGGGATTTGTACGTGGCGGAGCTGATGAAAAGGGCGCACGATCAGGTATGGGCACAGAACGACGGCGGAACTGAGCTGTTTGAATTCGTCAAAGAGGCGAAAATCTCCGGCCTGCCCTGCATGGACGTGAAGCATGACCCGGCGAAAGGCATTTACGGCAAGGTTGTAATCGGAAACTTCGACCCGGAAACGCTCTACTACGATATGCAGAAATGCCGGAAGGCCGACCTGTCCGACGTGACCGTGATGAAGGCGCATCTGGTCTCAAGGACCTACTGCAAGGACACATATGAGGGGATCACAGACGAGGATCTGGTGTTTGAGGGCGTGAAGCCGCCGGATACAGGCCTGATGACAGACACGGTGACGGGCAAGGACAACTATACCATCAACACCAAAGACACCCCCATCGGCCCCGATGACTATCCGGAGGAGAAAGAGGACATCTGGGAGATTGAAGCCCATATCCTGAAGCGCGACAAGGAAATCTGGCTCATGGTGCCGGACGGAACGGGCGGCTATTCGCGGGAAGTGTTCAAAGAGAGCCAGAAGGCGGAGGCAAAGGAGAAGGCCGCAACAATGCCAAACGCGCTTTTGTGGTCCCGCGTCGTCGAAAAGCGGTATCTCCGCATCGTTGTGGGCAAAAAGCTCATCAAGCAGCGGCAGGACGACAAAGAGGTGGACGAGATCCCGAACGCCTATGGGGTTGATGTTGATGGCGATCCGGTTCTGCCCATCATTGCAATGGTCCACGAACGGACCCGCAAAGGCAAGCCGGTAAGCCCGACGATCTTTGCAAAAGAAGCCTGCCGGGAGCGGAATAAGCGACGCGCCCAGGCGATTTATGTCGTGACAAAGAACATCGACGCGCCGATCCAGATGCCGGAGGGGGCGAAGTGGGTAAAAGACCCCATACACGGTGATTTCATCAGGGTAGGCAAGGACGCTGCGTTTGCGCCGTCACGCCTTGCGCCCGGAAACACATCGGCTGAGGCGCTGAATCTGGAAGCCGTGGCGAAGGCCGACGTTGACGACATGTACGACATGCATGACGTGATGAAAGGAAAGGTGCCGCCGGGCAGACCGGCCATGCAGACCGTCCTGGCATTGATCGACATGGGCGGCATGATGAGCAAACCATTCACAAGGAGCCTTGAGGCGGCCCTTGTGCGGCTCGGCAAGGTCACGATGTACTGCATACTAAGAAACTGGCCGCGATCCATGTGGGAGCGCCTCATCGAGCCGGATGAAATGGGGACATGGGAGCCTGATAACGCGAAGCCGCAACAGAGCCCGGTTGAAGAGATGAATGCAATGGGGCAGCAGCCAGACCCGGACGAGGAAGAGGCGAAAAAGCAGGAGATACAGGCGAAGTGGGCGGCGGCGCTGGAGATATTGCGGCCCGCAGATATGTCAAAAGAGCCTGGCCTTTCCCTTTTAGATGTTGATGTCAGGGTGACAGCCGGGTCCACCATGCCGACAAACAGGCTGGCGCGGCAGCAGATGGCGATTGAGTTGGTAAAGGGCGGCATCTATGACCAGGAGGCGGCGCTGGAATATGTTGATGACCCGCACAAAGATCAGGTTGTGGCCCGGATGAAGGCAAAAGAGCAGAAGATGATGATGATGGCGGCAAGCGGGGCGCAAGCGCCGAAGCAATAGAAAATAAGGGCTCCCCGCAGGACTGATCATCCAAAGGGGACGCAAGAAAGAATTAAGGGCGGCTTAGTGGGGCCACTACTCCACAAGTCCGCCCTTTTTCTTTGCCCGACACACTAACAATGGGGGTGAAGCAAATGAAAGAGCTGATTAAAAAAATAGGTTTGCTGGTTGTCGTCTGTCTGTTGCTGGTTCCGGTTCAGGCGCCGGCGCAGACTGTCATTTCATCGGGGATGACCACCACAGACAGGCTCATCGCAATGGGGGCATGCGAATACTACGGCATGGCCATCATCAGCGGCGCGTCTACAGCCAGTGTGGTCATCTATGACGCGATAACCATATCGGGAACGTCTATCGACAGGGGCTTCTGTCCGACCGCGCAGGGGAATTGCAAATGGATGCTTCCGTATGGCGTCCAGGTATTCAACGGGATTTATGCGGATGTCACGGGGACGGGGGCAAACTATACCGTCTTTTACAATTGCAAATAAACCGCCTCAGCGGAATCTGAGAGCCCGGCGACTTCCCGGCCATGACAGGGATGCACGAAAGGAGACAGGGAGATGGAAGAATTCACACAAGAGGAACTGGTGATCTTGGGAGAGGCTCCAGAACCGACCCCGGCGGGCCAGGCGCCGCCGGCGGGCGCGAAAGCACCTGAAGGCGATGCAGCGCTGCCCGAAGGGACACCCGCGCCCGAAAAGCCGCCTGAGCATACGGAAGAAGAAAAAGCAGCGGCGGAAAAGCTTGGCCTTCGCATCGAGGACGGATTCATCGTGGACGAGGACGGAACTAAGATCCCCGCGAAGCGATGGAAAACGCTCTATCGTCAGGCGAAGGAAACGGAGCGAGGTGCAGCAGAAACACAGCGAAAACTTAACCTTTTCAAAGAATTGGGCGCGGATAAGTTCTATGAGCATTATCCGGACGAGAAACCAGCCGGGTACAAACCGGCAAACAGGGAATTAAGACAGGAGACGGGTGTTCCGGCGAACATCGGGGAGATGGTTGTGCAGGGCGGGCCGCATGACGGGAAAACACTGAATGAGGTTTATCAGGACGATCACGCGTATGCGACGCTAATGCAAAATCAGTACCTTGACGGGCTGAAAGAGAAAGAAACCGAGACAAAGCGGAAGCAGGATAGCGAAAGAGAACGAACGCTGTCTGAGGTCACACAGTTTGCCGACACACGGGCCGTTGAAATGTTCGGGAAGAAGTACGACGAACTTCCGGAGGTGGAGAAGGCCCGGATCAATGCAATCACATCAGATGTATTGGACTGGATCGGCAAGACCATGAGGACCGTCTATATTGATGACGCCTATTACCTGATGAACAGGGACGCGATCATCAAGTCCGCTCACGAAAAAGGCGGCAAGGCGGCGCTCGCAAGCCTCTCTAAACCGGCAATCCCTTCGATAGACACCGGAGGCGGAAAGGGCGCCGTCGGGATGGATGCATACGAGTCCATGACCAGCGAGCAGCTCGCGGCAAAAGTGGCCGACATGACGGATGCGCAGTTATCCAAGTTCTTGAAAGAGGCGCCGCAATCGGTCAGATCAAAACACTCGTCCCTACCCTGGGAATGAATAACCCGATTCCTGAAAAGATCAACTTATTCAGGAGGAAACGAAAATGGCAGATTGGACATTTACCACAGCAGACACTCTCACCGCGCAGACCTGGGCGAAAAAATGGTGGATTCAGAGCAAGACCGAATCCTACTTTTACGGCCACGGCTTTGTCGGTGTAGGGACGGACAATATCATCGTTGAATTCCCCGAACTCGAACAGAATCAGGGGTATCAGCACACCTATGGGCAGGTGCGCGAACTGAGCGGGTCGGGTGTGTTGGGGGACGGCACGATGGAAGGCAACGAGGACATCCCGGATGTTTTCGACGACAACATCACCATCACGCAGAAGCGCAACGCCATCAGAAGCGCCGGCAAGCTCTCTGAGCAGTACCCGTCGGACAAGGGCGTGCGTCAGTGGGCGGAAGAGCTGCTCAAAAGGTGGATGGCGGCCCTGATCGATCAGGATATTTTCGACGCCATCGGAACATCGCCCACCAAGAACATCTGGGGCGGGGACGCGACCACGGACATCACCATCGAGGCGGGCGACTATTTCACCACGTCGTTGATCTCGAAGGCTGTCGCGTACGCAGCAAAGGCCACGCCGACAATCATCGGCAAATCAATCAAGGGCAAGGAGATGTTTGTATGCGTGATCTCTCCCGATCAGGCTTTTGACCTCAGAACCAGAGACGCGGCATGGTCTCAGGCGCAGAGGGAAGCGCAGCCGAGCGGGGACGATAACGCGATCTTCTCCGGCAAGACCGGCATGTGGGACCAGACCGTTATTCACACCCATAAGCGCGTGGCGACTTCAACCGTATGGGGCAGCGGGCTGAACCTCAACGGCGCCGCCGCTCTGTTCATGGGCTTGCAGGCTGGCGCAATCGCATACGCCAAGAAGAAGATATGGAATGAGAAGACCTCAACAAATCAGGGGTCCTTTACGCAGGAATGCGAATTGAAAAACGATGTGAACTCAGGGGAAGCCCGATACGAGTACGCTTTAGCGGCTTGATAAGGGCAATCCTGAACTAAGCCCTTTGATGTGGGCAGATTCCATGATTCCGGTGTTTACCATGATTACAGTTGGAACAAAGAACTTGAAAACCGGGCGGCCAGTGATTGGATTTAAGCCACTGGTAGAACTTTGGCCCATGATGAAGGAAGTTGTGCTTTTTTCTAAACTCTCCTCCATCGTTGTTAATGTGGTCAATGTTCAAAAAAAGCGGCTCGGTTTCTCCACAACAAGCGCAAATGTAACCTCCATAAGCCATTATCACTTCGTCTTGAAGGCGATAGTAATAGGCAAGGGCGTTTTTTCTGCGCTTCTCTGGATTGTCTTTGCTCCATTTTACGGCACGTTCAGTGTTCTTCGCAGAATGCTTTTTGCGGTTAGCAAGAATCCAGTCAACAGACCGCAATTCCCATTCTTTGCGATACTTCATAAGGCATTGGTAACATTGCCTTCCGTGCCAACGATTTTGATCCTTTGTTTCACCACACCGGTTACAGGTTTTAATCATGGTCTTACCCCCATAGTCAAAAGCATATTTGATTATGATGATAATGTCAAGGGGAAAGTGCAACGACCAGAGAGAAATCTCGTAGGGGCAAGTGTCCCGAAGCGCATCGCAACCAGAACGGTTGAAGATATGGTCTGCTCTGCATGGAGACATGCAGCAGCCCTTTAGGGCGGTTTGAGATTAACGACCTCAAGCGAACACAAGGTTGATTATGGAAACAAAGTCGGCTTCTGCATCGGGTCGATCTACGGCGTGAGCAAGTCCGTGTTTAACAGCTCGGATAACGCCCTCGTTTCGATCAGAACATTCCGTACGAGCAACTGATCATGATGATGGCGGATAGGATGGCGCTGGCCGCGCCGTTCCGAAAAGGGGAACTCCCGGCCCCCTTCCGCCACAATACTACCGGGGCATGATGGGAGAAAAGGAAAATGCCAAGAGAGCAGAAAAAAGGAAGTCTGGTCGATCCGGTGGCGGATGGCCAGAGCGAAGCGGCAGGGCAGGAAAGCGAGATCAGGGCCATGAGCATAGACGGACTAAACCTTGATGATTTCCAGCCTGTCCCGGTAACTGCTGCCCGCGCTCCTCATCCGTTTGAGGGGTACCCGCAGCAGAAGATACAGATAGGGACGTGGGTTGACAGGGGGAAAGAAAAGCCCCTTGTCGTCAGTAAAACGGCGCTGGTCGCCCTAAATCCGAAGGAATACGTGCATCAGGATCCGTCGGGCAACAGAGTATCCTCCGTCGTTGGCGGGCAGGAAACCTTTGTTGACTATAAAACCCTGCATGCGCGTGTTGTCAGGGACCAGAACGGGCGGAGCATAGAGGTGATTTTCAGCCGCGAGATCAACCTTGGCGACGGAAGGAAGATAACGCGATGCGCCTATTGCCCTGATCACACGGCCCGGGCGCAGATCATTTTCGGGGTGGACAAAAAAACCGGGAAGATCACCGTTGACAGGCGGTATGTCCTTGCCGACGTGGAGCAGGTCGGACGGCTCCGGCGCTTGTTTGAAATGTATCACTATCAGCAAACGCAGTCTGAAAGGCTGGCTCAAAAGTTCGACAACGAGCAGGAGAGCGCGGCACAATAAGGGGAGAAAACCCATGCCAAATATAGAAGCACAGATTTACCCAAACGGGATATCACAGCGGAACCTTGTCGATCTTTTGTACATGCTCTTTTCATCGTTCAAGGGCGTGTGTGTAAAGCTGGACCTGGACGACAACACCGACAATACCTACGAGGCGAAGGCTTACACGGCTATCTTCAACGGTTATATTGAGGACAGCCGGGGCAACAGCATCCAAAACAGGGCAAACGACGGCGCGACGCCCCCGGTGTATGTCACGGATGAGAGATTTTTCATCATCACGCCCCAGGGAATCGACGACAAGTCATTACTTGAGTGCCTTTATCAGTGGTTCGATATGATGGAGACGCTCACGGAACAACTGGACGCCGACGATGCGACGACCAGCAACTATGAGGCATTGATCTACACGGCCATTTATTTGTGGATCGTGGAGAACTGCAAGGGATCGCAACTTGGGAACGGAACGGTTTATTATTTCCGTCCGGGTGGGGTGTTCAACTACAACCAGCTCATCGACCTGCTGTATGCGATGGTCTATAGCTGGGAAAAGCTCACGGAGAAGCTGGACACAGATGCAGTCCCGGCGGGCAGCAATTACGAGGCCCTGTGGTTTACGGCAACCGTCACTATGCGGGTGCAGAATTCCATGGGGAGCGTTGTTGGAAACACTATAACGGTAACACCATAACAGGAGGCAAGCAATGAAGAAATTTAAGATTTTAGCACTGGCACTGGCGCTGATCGCTGTTTTTATCGCAGCCCCCGCGCAGGCAGCCCTTCAGGATATGTGGGCGGCAGTCTATAAGTGGGACGGCGGCATGAACGCCGACGGCACGAAGAAGCTGACTAAAGTATCAACCGGCATCACTTACAGGGTAATGGCAATAGACACCGCGACGGCGGAGACTCTGTACTACTACAACGGCAGCACGGCGTTGACCAATCCCGTCAGCACGACGAACTTCGCCGCGACGACCGTCGGGAATGGGCTGGTACGGTTCAGGGTCGATCCGACGGATGCCACGAACGACAGGTATGTTGACCTGATCGTCACTGATACGGCGGGCGGGTACAGCGTATTTGTTGAGAACTTCGACAAATACACCCACACCATCGTAATCGATGCGCGACCGAATATGGTGCATCAGGGGACGATCTGGTTTGGGGCATCAAGCACGGCAGAGCAGAACACCGGGATCACCTTTGCGCCGAACACGTTTATCCATGATGTCCGGGTGGAGGTTGTCACCGCTGCATCAGCCATCACGGTTGATGTCGGCCTGCTCTCCACGGATACGGCAGGGGACGCGGACGGATTCCGGGCCGGTCTTTTGATGACCAACACGGGATACGTTGCAGACACCGGCGTTATCACGGCAGGCACCACGATTGACTGGACGGCGGCAAGCACCTACGGGGCGCTGCTCTACAAGTCGATTGCAGGATCTGATGCTGTTGCAGCGGGCGGCGGCAGGTCTTACCTCGGCCATGTGGTGAGTGGGACAAACAGCGGGAAGCTGACGTACAGCCTCTATTCAACCAGCGGTGCGGGCTTCATCCATTACTGGTTTAATCGCATCCGCTAACCTTTAACCGGGTGGGGCAACGGGAAGCCCCACCTTTTCAACCGGGAGAGGGGGTAAGATGGCAACAAAGGTAATGTTCGTCAACGCGATAATCCCTCATGCGGAGGTTCAGAACCGCTGGCCGAACCTGGGGCTGGGTTATCTTGCCAGCTCATTGAGGGCAGCCTTCGGGCAGAAACAATTTGAAATCAGGATCGTTGACAGCAATATAGAAAAAGAACTGGACAGCTTCAAGCCGGATATCGTCGGCATCACTTCCGTTTCACAGAATTACAACTATGCAAAAATGCACGCCCGCGCTGCAAAAAAGAGGGGCATCCCGGTAATCATCGGCGGCGTTCACATATCGGCCCTGCCTCAGACCATGACCAGCGACATGGATTATGCAGTTTTGGGCGAAGGGGAACATACCATCGTTGAGCTGATGGATCAAATCATTGCGCCCATCGGGAGGGGTCGGAAGGATTTCTCATACATCAACGGCATTGCCTATCGAAACGGCGACGGGACGCTGCACATGACGCCGCCCCGCCCCCTGATCGAGCCCCTTGACAGCATCCCGCTCCCGGCCCGGGATCTCCTGAACGTCCGCAAGCAGAGCAATCTATTCAGCTCCCGTGGCTGTCCCTACCGCTGCACATTCTGTTCATCTTCAAGGTATTGGGACAAGGTGAGATTTTTTTCGGCGGAATACGTCGTGAACGAGACCAGGGAGATGGTCGAGCGCTACGGCGTGGAGCGGATCAACTTCTATGATGACCTGATGATTGCCGACAAGAAACGGCTCGAAAGGCTCGTCGATCTATTGAAGATGGAGCCCACCTTAAGCCGGGTCAAGTATTGGATGAACGCCAGGGCAAACCTCGTCACGGACGACACGGCAAGGCTCCTGAAGGAAATGGGCGTCGTATCCATTGGCATGGGCCTCGAATCAGGGAACGAAAGGACGCTGAAATACCTGAAAGGCGGCTCCGTGTCGGTCGAGGACAACTACAACGCCGTCAAGATCCTGCATAAATACGGAATCGCGGCAAATGCATCCTTCGTTATCGGGTCGCCGGACGAAACAGCGGACGAGATCATGGACACCTACCGTTTCATTTCAAAATCGGGGCTGGATTTTGCGGATACCTTCGTACTTTTCCCGCTTCCCGGCACGCCGATATGGGATGAGGCCGTACAGCGCGGCCTGGTCTCTGAAAACATGGACTGGAACCGCCTAAACGTCTATTTCCTCAAGCAGAAACAGCCCATCCTCATGTCAAACCGCGTCAGTCTGAAAGATATGCAATCTTTATACCGTAAATTCAAGCGGCAGCGGCTGTATATTGCGGCGAAAAAGGCATGGTTTCATCCGTATTTCAAGGAAATGGTCAGGGCGGGAGCATCAACTGTGGCGCACAAGGTCAGGAGGCTGTCATGGTCAGCGTAATTGTGGTCGATTACGGCAAGGACAAGCTGCAAGGCTGCCTGGACTCCCTGAAAACACAGATTTATCAGGATTTCGAGACCATCGTGGTGGACAACAACGAGATAAACCGTGGATTCGCCGGAGGGGTGAACGAGGGCATCAGGCGGGCGAAGGGCGAATACATCGCGTTGCTCAACAACGACGCAAGGGCGGACAAGAAATGGCTCGCAGCCCTCATGTTATCGGCTCGCACGAACAATGCCGGGATGGTCGCGTCGAAGGTGTTGAGGCCGGACGGCAAAATTGAAAGCGCCGGGTGTGTCCTGTATCCGGACGGTAACGGAATGTGCAGGGGACGGGGTGCCTCTCAGGACGACACCAGATACAACAGCCGGGGGGTGATCGGCGGGTTTCCTTCGGGATGCGCGGCGCTGTACAAACGCTCCATGCTGGACCAGATCGGACTCTTTGACGAGACTTTCTTTATGTACAACGAGGATACAGAGATGGGCATCCGGGCGAGACGTGCGGGGTATGCGTGCGTGTATGATCCCAGGGCTGTCGTCTATCACCACGGATCAAAAAACACGCTCAGAAAACTTTACTATGTCGAACGCAACAGGATCAGGATCATGATGCGGCATTTCACCTTCTGGCTGCTTGTTAAATCGATCCCGTGGACGCTTCTCAGGTACGCAAGGGGGGGCCGATGAGCCAGCGCGAACGATACGAACAGGGTGGAATCGGACGATGGTATTGGGACTATCGGGACCGGGCAATCATGGCCTTCATGCCCGCCGGAAAGATTCTGGACGTCGGCTGCGGGGAGATGATCACCACCAGGAAGATCGGCGCCATCGGCATGGATATTGACAATGGAGACGTCAGGGGCTCCGTTTATGACATTCCCTTCGAGGACAAATCGTTTGATGCGGTCCTCTTCTCGGAAGTTATCGAGCATCTATCGAGGCCGTTTGCGGCATTGCGGGAAATCAACCGTGTTTTGAAGCACAGCGGCAGGGTTGTTGTTGTATTCCCGAACGATCTGACATTCAAGGTTGCGTGGTTTTTAACCGGGAAGTGGGGGGAGATATCCCAGGACCGGGGCCATTTACAGCAATGGACGCCAAAGAGGGTCTGCTCAATATTGCGCCGAAGCTGGTTTAATGTGCTGACGCAACGGTCCATACCCTTCAAGTTCTGGCCTTTTTCGCTTCATCATATCATCGTGGGGGTAAAATGCTGATCATCATCCCGGCGCATAATGAGGCGAAAACAGTGGCGGGGGTCGTGCGGCAATGTCTGGAATATGGCGACGTATTGGTCATTGACGACGGATCGCAGGACGACACCACAAAGGAGGCGCTGGCGGCGGGCGCTTATGTGATCATGCACCAAAAGAACAAAGGGTATGGCGAGGCGTTGCAGACCGGGTACAGATACGCCCTTGATCACAGAAAGGACGAGATCATCGTGCAGCTTGATGCGGATGGCCAGCACAATCCGAAGTACATCCCGGCGCTTGCAAGGGCGCTCGAAGGGGCGGATATGGTGCTTGGGTCGCGGTTCATCGATGGGCCGGGCTATAAAATACCATTTTGCAGGCGCGTCGGCATGATGCTGTTTTCGTTTATCGCGTCGTGGATGTGCGGCACCAGAATGACCGACACGACATCCGGATACCGTGCGATCAACAGGAAGGCGCTGGCCTTTTGCGCAAGCAAGGAATATCCGCGTGACTATCCGGATGCGAACGCCCTGGTAATGATGCACAGGGCGGGGCTCCGGCTCAGGGAGATCCCCGTTAAAATGCGGGCGTCATTAAAAGGGACGTCAATGCACAGCGGGGCAAAGCCGGTTTATTATGTTTTCAAAGTTCTGTTTGACCTTGGGAGGGGTTAAAAATGACGGTTAAAACGAAAGATTGGATCATGCCCGCGCTGTTTCTGGCATTGCCGTTTGCGTTCATGGCGCCGGGTCTTATCTGGAAAAGCCAGCTATTATTTTTCATCATCTGCCCGATATTCATCATTGCGCTGAATATCAAGAATGTGTGGGTTAAGGCGTTCCTGCTTTATGTGGCCGTGTGGCAGATTGCGTTGCTTCTGCTGCTGTTCAACTTCAAGGATGCATCAATCGGGCCGAGCCTGTCGATCCTGTTTTCGGTCATGGCGGGGGCGATCATCTACAAGTTCATCTCCGAAAGCACGATCCCGGATGAAAAATGGCACATGGTCATAAGAATTGCGGTCATTACTCAGATCATAATAGCGACGCCTCAGCACTTCGGCCTAAATCCGTTTGTCTGGATCGTCGGCATGTTCACGCCCATCGTTGAAAAGCTGCCCGGTCATCTGGTCGGTACGCTCGGAAACAGGAACTATCTCGCGGCGTTCATTGCATTCTCGGTGCCGTTCTTCGTCGGCTGGCGCACGTTCAATATCGGTAAGTGGACCATCAATCCGTCGCTGATTGTCATCTTCATCTTTCTGGGATTCTGTTTGTCGCCGGGAACGCTGGCGGCAATCATGGGCATGGGCTTTCTGCTGTCCTATAAATTCAGTTTCATGAAGCGCATGGTCACATGGTCGGCGGCCATGAAGGTGGCAACCGCTTATGCGGCAGCCTACATCCTGACAACAGGGTACCACCTGAATGAGTTTCAGGC
Source organism: Dissulfurispiraceae bacterium (assembly GCA_035477855.1). Taxonomy (GTDB): domain Bacteria; phylum Nitrospirota; class Thermodesulfovibrionia; order Thermodesulfovibrionales; family Dissulfurispiraceae; genus JAAYUK01. The sequence goes on along the minus strand of DATIKF010000346.1, from coordinate 2,068 downwards.
ATTGCCGGGGCAGCTCAGGGAGATGTGGGAGACAGGGAAGATAACACTCAGCCCGATACAGGGAGACATCGGGCGATTTGCCATGTGGATGACGGCAATCAGCCAGTTGTTGTCGTCGTGGCCGGCCATGATATTCGGATTCGGCCCGGCGGCTGCGTGGGGCCGCGAGTACCCGATCCATGGGCAGTATGTATCCGTGTGGTTTCAGTACGGGCTGATCGGCCTGACGCTCATGCTCGGTTATATTTGCAGCACGATATGGTTTTTGAATAAAGGGAAGCACGTTATCCTTTTGACCGCCGTGATCATCATCTGCCTTGACATGGTTGCTAATTTCCCGGCGGAAATAGCGACCACCAGTTTCATGATGCTGGTCATTTGCGGGCTCATAGAAAGGGAGAGATTAAGGGGGGGTATGCGATGACATTCCAGGAGATATACGAGGCCGTAATGCTGGCAATCGGCGATGCTCAATACTCCAGGGCGACCGAGGTGAAGGCCGTTTGCAACATGATTTATCTCAACGAGATATGTCAATGCGACGACCTGTATCCGCTGTTTTGGCTCATGGAGTGTGATGATTCAAGGACTTCGAAGCCGCCGGTGACGATCACCGGGATCACGAAGGCAACACCGCCCGTTGTGGCGGCGGCGGCGCATGGCATGGTTACCGGCGACCTCGTGACGTTGTATGACGTGGCGGGCATGACGGAGTGCAACAACCGGATATTCCATTTCACAAAATTGACGGTTGACACGGGGAGCCTGCAAGACCTGTCGAAAGCGGCGATCCCGGGGGCAGGCTTCACCGCTTACACTTCCGGCGGGAGAATGGTCCATCGGGGGACGCTGATAAACGACTGCGCGAAGGTATTGATGGCGAACTGGCATGGCTATAACAAGGGACTGGAGTTCATCGGGCCGGAGGAAATCGAGGATGATGCGGCGTGGATGGACAAAAGCACGTCACGCCCGACGAGGATGATGCACCGCCAGGTCTATACTTTGGACGGGGACCAGTATGATTATCTATTGTGGTATCAGGGCGCGGACGCGGCATATAGCATGCGGCTGTGGTACGAGAAGCAGGTTGCGGCGCTTGAAAACGAGGACGATGTGCCGCTTTTGCCCGCGAAGTTTCATTCGGCCATTATTGCCGGGGCCGTCATGCGCCTGGGCGTGAACGCCGTGCAGGTAGAGGCGGGCGTTATCTGGCCGACGATATACAAGATGTCCATCGACGCCATCCGGACGGCGAACCGGAGATGGTGGGAAACACAGAAGCCGTACGAACGCAGCGGACCATTTCTGATTTAGGAGGACAATATGGCGGCGCAAAAACTACACCTGACAGGCGAAAACAGGATCGAGCAGGGATCGACCTACGAGATACAGATCACGGTTAGAAACGCGGACGGCTCGCTATATGATCTTCTCACATACACAGCGGCGGCGCAGATAAGGGAAACGAAAGCATCTGCTACGGCAATCGCTTTTACGGCGTCCATCAACACAACCACGTCCGTTATCACGCTCACGATGTCGGCTGCGGTGACGGCGGGGATAACATTTACGACGGGATATTGGGACTGTGAAATCACAGTGGGGACGACGGTTATCCGGATACTTGAGGGCAGGGTTGGTATATCGCAAGAGGTGACGAAGGCATGACGAGAGAGGTCGAGGCGACCGTTGAGCAAACCGTATTTCTTGATGTAGCTGCGGCTGCTGCGCATGTGATCCACCTTGACGTGGCTATTGCGCGGGGCGTGGTGGTGAATTCCGTCATTGAGAAAGGATTAGACGGCGCGAAGATCAACGCCGTGGCGTGGAATGTCAACGCCATGCGCTTTACTTTGACTGATGCTTCCACTGTTGATCTTGCCAACGCTAAGATTGATCTCAAAGGCGACGAGGGCGACCCCGGCGCAAAGATAACGTCAGTCGCATGGAACAGCAACGATATGCGCTTTACTTTGACTGATGCTTCCACTGTTGATCTTGCCAACGCTAAGATTGATCTCAAGGGCGACGAGGGCGATCCCGGCGATCCTGGCGACATGACCAA
>DATIKF010000345.1:0-3955 GCA_035477855.1 Dissulfurispiraceae bacterium | reverse complement strand
CCGACGTCTGGAGTGTCGTCGCGGATTACGGACAGGTACACGATTCATGCCCATTGTCCGCTGAAGCTCTACGACGAAAAAAAGAGTTGACGATTATGTCGTATTGTAGTATCTTGTATGCATCGGTACAAGGACTTGTATCGGGACGTACATAGCACTGACTGGGACTGCTCGCCGCAGCCGGTGCTATCAAGCACCTGAGCCGCACGCTTCTCCGCGAGCAAGCCGAAAGGTTGGAGGGCGTGTGGCTCTTTTGTTTTCAGGAGGAATGGTGGCTCAACGTAGGATGTTCAGCAAGACGATTACCAATTCAAGTCAGTTTTTAATGATGCCGCACAGTTCACAGAACTTATACTTCCACTTAGGGATGAACGCTGATGACGATGGATACTGCGAACACTTCGCCATCGCACGCATGACCGACAGCAAGCCAGACGACTTAAAGATACTCCACGCTAAAGGATTCGTCAAGGTTTTCGACGATAAAGTCCTTGTGATTCTTGACTGGAAAGAGAATAATTACCTACGCGCCGACCGATATACACCGAGCAAATACCTAAAACTTTACGGTCAGGAAATGATGTCGATCCCGATGGATACCATTGGTATACCACCGGTAGACCAATGTGTGACACAGGATAGGATAGGTAAGGATAGGGAAGGTAAGGCTAAGAAAGATAAGGGCGATGTATCGCTCGATCCATCATTTGAAACCTTCTGGACACTCTACGATAAGAAGAGAAATAGAGCTAAGTGTATCACTCTATGGGCAAAGGTGAGCCCAGACACCTACGATATCATCTTCGATCATGTAAAGAAATACGTTGCGTCTACACCCGACGTGTCCTACCGCAAAGACCCAGAGCGATACATAAAGTATAAATGCTGGGAGGACGAGATTATCAGAAGCGCGAAGGATAAAGCTGATGTTGCGTGGTGCCATGATGATTAAACGAATATTGATGTGGCTGAACTGCTACGGTCTGAGCAATCGAACAACGTCCGCGATATACGACTATCTCAATTTGAGGAGCAAGTAATGGACATCAGAGCTTATATGTCCTCCAAGGGTTGGGTGTGGAAGGAGCGCAATAATAGCGCGATATTGAACTGCCCGTTCTGTGGAGACACCGAGAAGAAGTTCGCGGTGTCCCTTGACGACGGTGCTTTCAACTGCCTGCGGCTCAACAACTGCGGAAGGAAGGGGAGCTTCACCGATCTTCAAAGGGCGATGGGCGACAAGCCCGTGCGCGCCGACCATGACAGTATGATTCGCCGACCACCGAAGAAGTACGACATACCCAAGCCTGCCATCAACAACCTCACCGACAAGGCGTTGGAGTTTCTCAAGGCGAGGAAGTTGTCTTTGGCAACGGTAGCCAAGTTCAACATCAAATCGGTGCCGGGGAAAAATGCGATAGCCATCCCCTACTACCAAGACAAGAAGGTTGTCGCGGTCAAGTATAGGAGCATCGACGAGAAGAAGTTCTGGGGAGAGAAGAACCAGGCTCCCGTGCTTTTCAACCGCGACCACGTTGCGGGGGATACGCTGATTATTGTTGAGGGTGAGTTCGACGCGATGGCTCTGGCTGAGTACGGCATCGACGCTGTGAGCGTGCCGAATGGGGCTCAGTCGATGGAGTGGATTGAGTGCGAGTGGGACTACCTCCAGCGGTTTCAGAACATCCTCCTCTGGTACGATAATGACGTTGCCGGGGAGTCCAAGATTTATGAGATAGCCAACCGTCTTGGGTTGTGGAGATGCTACCGGGTGACCATGCCTCATAAGGACGCGAACGACTGCCTGATGAACGACGTCCCGAAGGCAGACATTGAAAGGGCGCTCGCGTTCGCGAAGGACTTCTGCCCGGTGGATTTGGTTGGTGCCGGCGTGTTCACTGAGGACGTGCAGATGTTGTTTGCCAACCCAGAAAAGCTGAATGGAGTCCCAACCCCGTGGGATGGTATCAATAAACTCCTGAAGGGATGGAGGGATGAGGAGCTTACCGTGTGGAGTGGTCGAAACGGAAGCGGGAAAAGCTCCCTCTTGGGAGAGGTGCAAATAGACTTGGGGAACCGGCAGGTTCGGTCGTGTATTGCCTGTCTTGAAATGCCGGCGACCAGGATTCTGCGGTGGATGGTGATGCAGTACCTGAACATCGGTCACCCCACACCTAAGGACGTGAGTGAGGCGATGGCGTGGCTGAACGAGTGGGTCTACGTCGTGAATACTTACTCCGGCGCCACCCCTGAGGAGTTACTCAACAAGTTTAAATACGCCGCGCGGAAGTATGGCGTGAAGCACTTTATCATCGACAGTTTGATGAGGGTACAGTTGGACACGCGAGACGAGTACAAGGCGCAGACTGAGTTTGTGTCGGGGCTCCTGACGTTTGCAAAGGAGTATAGGGTACACGTACACCTCGTCGCCCACCCGCGCAAGGGTGAGACTGATTCGGACACTCCCGATAAGGTCGACATCTCAGGATCGGGGAACATCACGAACCTGGCTCATAATGTACTGGTGATGTGGCGTCCGTCTGCCGAGAAGAAAAGGAAGGCCGAAGAAGCCGGGGAGCGCCCACCGGATTCAAAGCTCTACGTTAAAAAGAACCGTGAGTTCGGACTTGAGGGCGCGATTAAGTTTTCTTTCAACGAAAGCACAAAACACTTTACCGAAATAACGGTACGATAAGGAGGAAGTAATATGAAACGTGTGTACGTAGCAGGTGCGTATTCAAGTGACAACGTGATCGGAGTTCTCGATAACATCCGCGAGGGCATGCGATGGGGTACGCGTGTAATGCTCGCCGGGTTTGCGCCGTTCGTGCCGTGGCTGGATTTTCATTTTCAACTCATGCTACGCGATGGAGAGACGTTGACCGTGCAACAATACTACGCTTATTCTATGGCGTGGCTCGAAGCCTCCGATGCCATGTTTGTTACTCCGGGGTGGCTGAATAGTTCTGGCACGAAAAGTGAAATAGCACGTGCAGTCGCTTGCGGCATACCCGTGTTCTATTTTTTTGAAGAGTTGATCGAGTGGGGAAAGTTGTAACATCAATTTTTAGGAGGAAGTAAATGTCAGACCTTAACAGATGGTACGGAATCGGAAGGCTTACCGCTGATCCACAACTTACGTATACGCAGGGCGGGGCGAGCGTGACAAAGTTTTCAATCGCGTCATCGCAAACGTACACGAAGGACGGCGCGAAGAAGGAGACGACGAGCTTTTTTAACTGCGTGGCGTGGGCGAAGACCGGGGAGATCATCGCGCAGTACTGCAAGAAGGGCCAGCGCATAGCGATCGAGGGCCGGTTGAATCAGCGATCCTGGGACGACCAGAGCGGAAACAAGCGTACGGTTGTCGAGATCGTTGTTGAGAATTTCAACTTCATCGAGAAGGCCGAGAAGGGCGCAGCCGCGCAGGTACAGGATGCTTTCGGAGGGGACGATACGCCGTTTTAACCATGAATTACCTTGTATCCATCACGATAAAGGAGGTAGCAAATGATTAAGTATTTTTGCGATCTGTGCGGAGAAGAGATTCAGGGCATCAAGAGCGATGACGCCGAATCAGTTAAGTACAGGGTTCATGTGTCATCAGCATTAGATGGCGCTAGCTATGAAAGCGAAACCTGCGTTTGCCCCGGCTGCGCGTCTGTCATCATGGACACCATAAGCAAGCTCCGCGTGGAGGAGCCATGAGATGCCCATACTGTAAATCGAAGAACGTGATCGAGCACTACGGGCCAGGGTTGAGCTGGGCCGAGTGCCTCCGGTGCGGTTTTTGCGGATCGATACCACAATTTACGGAGGAGTCATGAGTAAATTAAATCACACGCCGGGGCCGTGGGTTTTGTGTAGTCCGGAAGAGTATCCGTGGTTGTTGGGAGATGGTACTAGAGAGCACACTCTGACTATTTTGGGAAGCGATGGATATGGTGTTTTGTCT
>DATIKF010000344.1:0-33191 GCA_035477855.1 Dissulfurispiraceae bacterium | reverse complement strand
ACTCTTGATGCAAAATGCACTGCCAAAAACGACTCTCTCAGAGGCTCAAGAATCGAAAAACTCGGGTCAATCCATGTCAGAACATCCCCCGAAATTGACCCTGCTGAGCCGCAGAGGGACTTTTTCAGCAGCCTGTTAGTGCAGCGGAGAGGAAATCATAATAAGAACATGTCGGCAATGGAGCGTCTTTATAGCGCTATTCTATGAGGTTTAATTTAAAACAAAACCTGAATTTTGTATTACCCGAAATGCCACCAGCCACCTTTCAGGAGGAATTCTTTGCTGGTGTTTGGCATCCTGGTGCTGATCTTTCGGTCAACGTGCAAGACCGATTGGCCGCGAATGTCGCTGTCTCGAAAGGCAGAAACTGGTTTATTATGAGCAGTAATTCACCCTTTCAACCAGATGGGAGCGGTCTCGCGCATGTGCGGTGCCCTGAACTTCGCACCGGAGACGTGCAAGTGCCGGATTGTGTGGCTTTTCGAGGTTATATTCTTGAACCCCCTATTCACACATGGTCAGCATCGAAGGATATCGTTAATTATTGGGGCAGCGCAAGGTGCAGACATAACGGTGTATTTGCAACGGCAATTGTCGGTGACAGGGGCGAGCAGCTAACATTTATTACTGATGCATTTGGTATTGCATCATTGTACTATCGAGAGTTTGACGGTGGGGTGATCTTCTCGACAAATACGCGCTTTCTTGCAATGCTGAACGACAGATTTGATTATAGTTCAGCCAGAATACTGCTGCACACCAGATCCGTTTATGGCGATCGTAGTCTTTTCGAAGGAGTCCATCGTGTCCCGCCGGGTGCGGTATGCGAATTCGGGGACGGTATTGTGACGAAAAAGAGATGGTTCAATCCTGCTGATTTGCCGGATGGTACGAAGCCGATATCATTTGACAGGCTTCGTGATGTCGAGACGTCTTTTCAGACCGCCATTGACCGCTGTTTGCGTTTGCAGGCTGATGACTGCGTGCTTCCGCTCAGTAGTGGACATGACAGTCGTCGTATACTCGCTGCGCTTCATGCCAGAAAGATTCCCTTTAATTCCTTGACTGTTCGCACACTGCACAAAGACTACCGCGATCTGGATGCCTATTGGGCATCAGTTATGGCAAGAGACATTGGATTTAAACATCAGGCGGTGGAATTGCCTGCTCAGGATGAGTTCGCCGGCATGGATCATATGCGCCGACTATTGGTTGATTCACACGGTACTGAACACACATGGTTCTTGTGTTTGTTCCCACATTACCCTCATCGACAGAGCCTGATCTTCGATGGACTGGGAGGCGATATCTGGGGCAATACAGGCTTTGGCTCCGAAGAGCTAATTTCTTGTGAAGAGTCAATCAAACTAAGAAGAATAGCGGAAACGGAAATCACGGATGTGTACGACAGGATCTTAAACAGAAATAAATGGCCGAGCAGTCAGCATGTGCGGCAGGTGCTCATGGATTATCTTGCCTCGCTGCCGGACGGCAGGAACAAGAGCTGTTTGGCTTTCATGCTCATGCGTGCAAGGTCCGGAACGGGCATGTGCTTTCAGCGGCTGATTCCTGCGGGGCATGTAACCGTATATCCTTATTGCGATCTTGATTATATCAGCACAACGCTTGCAGTTGATCCTCAGGAAAAAATACCGCCGCAAACCCTTCAGTCCCGTTGTTTGGAGCTCTTCTGGCCGCAGTATTACGCTTTTCCGGGCAGTCGGAGAATTCCCGCCGAATCCCGGCCCGGGAGCGGCAAGTTTGATGAGAGCTTAAAGCATGCATGTTCTCGCCAAATGCAGACGGAAGCGGGTTTTCATATGACGGGCGCTTTTTTAGGCTTGTTAACCGTCAGAGCATGTGCAATAGCGAGCATGTCGTTTGTTCATAAAGGATTGCGACGCAGGTCACGTTGGTGGTTGGATCCTTTGCTGATGATAGCGGCAAAGCAAGCTGCCCGGCAAATATGCTGGACTAAGGATCAGCTTTAGGTCGTATGGTTTCCGCTCTGGGGAGATGTGGCAGATCCGGAGCAATTACAGTACAGAGGAGTAACTATGAAAACAATAGGTTTCGTTATCAGCGGGAAAGAAAATGAAAAAAGACGTGCGCTGCTCCCTGAGCATTTAAGCCGAATCAAAAACAGAGAATTGCTTAGTTTTGAAGAGGGGTATGCAACGCACTTGGGGATACATGATTCGGAGTATGAAGCTCTTGGCTGCCTTATCAGGCAAAAGCCGGAGGTTTATCAATGTGACGTTATCTGCAATCCGAAGGCACCTGAACCAGACGAGCGAGCTTTGTTCAGGACCGGACAGACCCTTTTCGGCTGGATTCATGCAGTGCAGGGGCGGATAATTACAGACTTTCTCATTGAGCGCCAAATGACCGGGATTGCCTGGGAAGATATGTATGAAAACGGACGCCACTGTTTCTGGCGCAATAATGAAATAGCCGGCGAGGCAGCAGTCATTCATGCTATGCAGTGCCTTGGCAGGCATTTCCAGGGACTTGATGTCGCAATTATAGGACGAGGAAACTGCGCACGAGGGGCGTATAAAACCTTCTCGCAGCTTGGAGCAAAAATAACCAATTTTGACCGCACAACTGAGAAATTGTTGCGGGAGGAAGTTGACAGGTTTGATATTATCGTCAACGCGGTGCTATGGGATGTTTTTCGAAAGGATCACATTCTTTACATAGACGATCTGAAGCGAATGAGACGTGGAAGCCTGATCATAGATATTAGTTGTGATGAACACATGGGGATAGAGTCAAGTATGGCAACGACTATCGGCAACCCCGTTTACATGCGAGACGGCATAATGCACTATGCAGTAGATCATACGCCTGCAATTTTTTACCGCACAGCAACAGAAGAGATAAGCAAAGTGGTTGCAGACTACATAGACGATATTGTAGAAAATCGTCAGGGCGCCTGCTTGAAAAAAGCCACTGTTGTTGAGCACGGAAAAATTCTTGATGAGCGGGTGATGAAGTTTCAGAACAGGACATAAAAGATGGAACTATTAAGAACTGATCTCCGAGAAGGCGATGCGGGATCTCAGCGGCTGGTTGGTACAGTCCGCTATGATGATGGCTGTGAAGAGGATTATTGGTTCGAGTCCCCGCGCGATTATTCTCTCACAAGATCGGGCAGTCCATGGCTTGCCGCGCTGCTGCCGCTTGCAGCGACGATAAATGAGCCAATTCGTATCAACTTGCCGGTGGATTCTGTTTTTTTCATGAAAGCCAGGGCACTATTGCGGTTATGGAAGAGTTGGTACCCGTGGATCCATATTGTCAGCATAGATGCGGACACGGAAAGCAGAAACGGGAAGAATGGCCGTCCGATAGCGAGCTTCTTTTCAGGCGGAGTTGATTCTTTTTTTACTGCATTAAAACATCCTGAGGCCACACATTGGCTCGCTTGGCTTGGGTTTGATATGCCAATTGAGAACCGGCCCGCTTTCAATCGGCACTATGAGCGGTTATCCTGTGTTTCATCTGAAATGGGTAAAACGCTTATCGCTGGAGCAACCAATCTGCGTGAAACACGATGGAGGAAGGCTCCTTGGGAACTGCTTTCATTTGGCCCCCTTCTCGGGACGGTAGCGCTTTTTCATGAAGAGAGTTTCTCTAAGGTCTTAGTGCCGTCATCATATTCGATTGAGTATTTGCCCCCCTGTGGGTCACATCCTCTGTCTGACCCATTATTCTCCTCAAGTTTGATGGAAGTAGTTCACGACGGGATAGAATCTACGCGCAGGGAGAAGACGGAATTCCTCTGTCAGTCTGACGTTGCACTTCGTTATCTGCATGTATGCTATCGGGGGCAGGGCAATGCCGGGCAGGACGACACAAACTGCTGCGCTTGTCAAAAGTGCTACCGGACTATGACTACACTCGAATTGTATGGCAGGCTAGAAGACGCTCGTTTATTTGATGCTGAACAATTTACTCTGAAGCGTCTCGCGTCAGTTTTTGCCAGTGCAATCGAGGAGCCGTTCTTGAGAGAATTGCATTTATTGGCAAAGGACAAGGGGCGGGAAGACATCGCCGGCGCAATTGAAGAAAGTCTCTCAGGGTCACGGAGAGCGCGATATTTGTTAAAAATTGCAGATAAACTTGGGGGGGCGCGATTCTTTTGGCGGTTCGGAGAAAAAATAAAAAAAAGCGCACTCGCCGGGATGATTTCGCGGTGAAGTTTTAAGACGATGAATATGCCTTGAACATCGCAAAAAAACAGTAAAAATCAGGTGAAAGAAAGAGCTCCCTCAGGTTGAGCAAAATCAATTCTATAAGAAAAAGCGTTTTTTTTAATGTCGGCGGTTATGTTATTTCGGTGCTCGTCGCTTTTTTGATAACACCGATAACAATCCATACCCTCGGCGACACCCGATATGGCGCCTGGGCACTAGTAGCGCAGTTAATAGGGTATTATGGACTGCTGGATCTCGGCATTCGCGGGGCTGTCACATACTTTGTGGCACGGCATTCGGCGCTCAATCAACAGGAAGAAATTAAGGAAATACTCTCTTCGGCATTTTGGCTCCTCTCGGCCTGTGGTTTTGTTGCCTTGCTCGTTGGAGTGGGGTTCACCGTTGGATTTCCGTATTTATTCAGAACGGAGGCATTAGATCTTGCTGAAGTGCAGCAATCGCTTCTGATTATGACAATTCTGGTTGCTTTCAGTCTGCCAATGAACGCTTTTTGTGGTGGACTTGTTGGGAAACAGCGCTTTGATGTCGTCTCTGGTGTAGAGATAGTGAACCGGATAATTACCGGAATCTTTACCTATATTGTATTGAAGGCGGGAGGCGGACTCGTTGCCCTTGCCCTTGTTCAAGCCGGGGGGCGAGTTATTAGCTGGGGAATGACTCTCGCAGCGTGCAGGATGATTTTAGGCGGGGTATTTGCTCGGCCAGTATGGTTTAAAAAACATCGAGTTCGTTCATTGGCGGCGTATGGATTTCAAAACGCTCTGGGAAATGTCGCAATGATGGCCATTTACCGGCTGGATATTGTAGTTGTAGCGATGTTTGCAGGAATCGATCGGGTAGTTTTCTATTCAATCGCGAGCACACTTGTTTTATACGCATCAAGTCTCTGCTCTAGTATTGCGTTTGTATTCACTCCTCGATTTGCACAGCTCGATTCAAGATGTGCTGACGATGAATTGCAGAAATTGTATTTATTCGGGACTCGAGTAACAGGGATGGTCGTTACTGGATTAGTTGCCGGGATTCTGGTCTTTGGAGAAGATTTTATCAAGCTCTGGCTGGGAGCGTCATATGTTAGCGGCCATTTTACTGATCGTAGCGATATACTATTGACTGTTCTTATTTTGGCGAGTTTGCCACACATGTTGCAGGGAATCTCCCGGCAACGCTTGTATGGCACAGGTCATGTGCGGTTCCTGATGTGGCTGAATATATGTGAAGCTACGGCAAATCTTGGGCTCAGTATTTTGCTTGTCCGCCATTACGGACCATTAGGAGTGGCACTAGGGACATTATTCCCCATACTCATATCACAAGTATTGATTATGCCTGTTTACAGCAGTCGTGTTTTTAAAATCCCGCTGTGGCAGCTTCTCTCAAAAGGCTTCGCCAAGCCAGTTATTGTGGGCATACTGATGGTCATAATAAACATGGCATGTATTTTTATTGCCGCACCAAATACATGGCTGGTTTTTTTCTGCAATGTGTTCGTTGCAGTTATACTGGGCGGTCTTGTGTGTGTCGGAATCGGATTGAGCCGTGAGGAGCGCCAAGAGTACCTGGTGCGATTTCTAAGACGCCCCAAGGCACATGTTTCCTGATAATCACGTTTTGACTGCAAGCAAAAAGATTAATGCATAAATTATTGATCAATGCCATGAAAAGAATACTCATCATCTCTTATCACTATCCGCCGGATACGTCTGTAGGTAGGCTGCGCGCAATCAATTTTGCCGCGCAGATGAAGAGACTGGGTATCCAGCCATTTGTTTTGACGGTAAAAACAGGCTATTGCGCTAATGCCTTAAATGTTCATGAGGTTGTGTCGCCTGAAGAAACATTTCGCACTTTCATGCTTGGAAGTCCCCTGAATGTATATAGGAGAATAAAAACGCTTTTGGGGAAAAACTCGCATACTGCAAGAAGTGCCAATAATTCAACAAGAGATGCAAGAATCGAGAGAAAAGGGATCAAGCAGACTATTCTCTCTCTCTTTTATTTGCCAGATGATAAACTCGGCTGGCTATTGCCAGCTGTTCTGAAAGGACTTCAGCTGATAAGACGACAGGGGATAGATGCTGTTATAACGACCAGCCCACCTCATTCAACGCACCTTATTGGACTTATTTTAAAAAAAATAGCCGGTGTCAGATGGATTGCTGATTTTCGCGACCCTTGGCTTATCGGCGACAGATTAGACTCGTATGGAGCATGCAGTTCTGAGCTTTCCGAAGCAATTCAGCGAAAGATGGGAATGTCCGTTCTGCAAGGCTGTGATGTCCTTGTTGCCAACAATTCAAGACTATGCGCAGAGTTTCTGAACCATTTTACATTTCTCGATAGCCGCAAGTGCCTGACTCTGTTGGGCGGTTTTGATGAGAGCGTCATGCGACAGTATGACAGTTTGGACAAAGAGGAAAAATTCACGGTTACCTATGCGGGCAATTTTTTCTTTAAAAGGAATCCGATACCCTTGTTTCAAACAATCAGCGCCCTGAAAGCGGATGGCACTTTTCATGGAAAAAGTGCTCGGTTTAGATTCATTGGTCACTGCAGAACCTATAACAATATTGATCTGGCTGAAGAAGCAAAAAAGCTCGGCATCGATGATTTGGTTGAGTTCTGCGGGCATTTGTCTCACAGGGACACTTTGACACTCCTTGCAAAATCGCATGTCTCTGTGCTTTTAGCGCCCGACCAACCGCTGCAGGTTCCTACAAAAACCTATGAGCTCATCGGATTGAAAAGCAGGATACTGGCACTGACCGGGGCGGGGGCGACCGCTGATGTATTGACGGGCTTTAAACATGCCCTTTCCGCTCCGCATGACGATGTTCATGCCATCAGGAACGCTCTGAGCGAACACTATAAAAAATACCTCGTCGGGACAGAGCAAATTGCAGACGATGATGTACGGCGGTATTCAGTGGATTATTTGTACGAGAATTTCTTTGCCGAATTGTTTGGGAAGGGGGGCGGGAATGACAGATAGCGCACTTGTCAGCATTATTGTTCCCATATATAACGCAGCGCGGTTTATTGACAATGTTATGGGCTCCATTGCAAAGCAGGACTATGAAAACTACGAAGTAATATTTATCGATGACGGCTCCACAGATAATTCCGTTCAAAAAATCAGAGATTATGACTCTTCCACAGTAAAAATATTCTCAAAGAAGAATGAAGGGCCGGCGAAAGCGCGCAATTTCGGCATTTTACAGGCCACCGGAAAGTTCGTTGCGTTTCATGATGCCGATGACGCATGGCACAGGTCAAAGCTGTCAAAGCAGGTGGCACTTTTTCAAACGCGCCCGTCTTTGGGGCTGGTTTTTTCAAACGCGCATTATGTCGTTATGGACTCCGGAAAAGTCATGGGAGAGTCTATCCCCTCGGGGCTGGACGCGAATAATATCACCAAAGAATTGATGACACGCGGGTGCTTCATTCTAACGTCGTCAGTGATTATCAGAAGGGATGCCTTGCTTGCTGTTGGCATGTTTGATGATTCCTTGATCTTTGCCGAAGACTGGGATCTCTTTTTCCGGATATCGGAACGATATGAAGTTGATTATGTCCGCGAGGTGCTGCTTGAACAGCGTGCACATCGAAGCAGTATTACGAGCGATGAGAGCAAAAGACACAGGCGCATTCAGGATGAGCGGCGGGTTGTTGATAAAATGTACTCGTACGCATCGCTGTATGGCCTGACCGAAAAAGATAAGAAAAAAATGCTTCAAAAGCTTTTGCTGTTTAATGCCGAACGGTGCCTTTTCGACGGTAATCGTGCACTGGTGCGAAAGTATCTGAGCGATGCTTTCCTTTTAAATCCCCTGAATGGAGCGTTCTATAAACTTTATGCACACTACATCCTATCTCGCTGATTCTGTATCTTCTGGGAAACCCAAAGCAGGCGGTCCTGCTCTCTGGTTTGTTTTATTTTTTACGTTTGTTCTCTATATTTCGCCACAGAGTTATTTCCCGTTTCTGGAAAAGCTTTACCTTGCGAAGGTGTCGGCTATTCTTGCTCTCATCTCTTTTTTTCTGGCGGCCCGCAATCAATCCGTTAGCATGACCACGCCTGAGAAATATGTGCTTGTACTCGCATTTTTAGCGTTGTGTTCGATCCCTTTTTCCTCGTGGAGAGGTGGAAGCTTAGCCTACTTTATAGATATATTTTCAAAGGTATTAATCATCTTTTTTCTTATGGCAAGAGTGCTGGTCAACGAACGGCACGTGGAAATGATGATTAAGCTTCTTGTGACCTGCAATGTTTTTTTTGCGATAGTGGCATTGTCAAACTATGCGGGCGGCATTTATTTGAAAGGCACGCGTATCGGAGGCCCGCAGGGTGGGATTGCTCATGACCCCAATGACCTGGCGCTTTCGCTTGTTACTGTCTTTCCCCTTGCACTTTGCCTGGCAAAATTGGCAACTTCCCGATTCAAGAAAGTGTTCTATATTCTATGTGCAGTTCTTATGGTGTGCGGTATTGTTGTGTCTTTTTCGCGGGGAGGGTTTCTCGCCCTGGCGGTTGCCGGATTTGTTCTGCTGATGCATCTGCCAAAGAGAAAAATCGTCGGGATAGTTTTTATCGCCTTGTTGGCACTGCCGATTATAATAGCTGTTATGCCCAGCACATACTTTGAACGACTCACCACTATAGTGGACACTGAAAAGGATCCGGTCGGTTCTGCAGGCGTCAGATTTGATGACATGCGCGATTCCCTGAAAGCTGTTTTGGAAAACCCGTTGTTAGGAGCCGGGCTTGGCATGAATACCTTAGGGCTACAGGAGGTCCGCGGGCAGATGTACTGGGGAGGGGTCCATTCTGCTCCCCTGCAGATTGCTTCGGAACTTGGCCTTCCCGCTTTGTTTGCATACATCGCTCTCCTGGTGGTGTTGTTAAAGGAATTGTCGCGGTTGCGGTTAATGCGGCGTGCGGATGCACTGTCCGATCGTCTTTCCCCCATGGCGGGCTATTTGCAGTCGGCCCTTTGGGGGTTTATCGTTGCCGGGATATTCCTGCCGGTAGCCTATCGATGGTATTTTTTCTATCTGGCGGGCATGGCGACTGCGCTGATCCGCATTCAAAAATCTCTTAGTAATGCAAAAAAATATCACCTGGCAGGCAAATGAGTATTGTGCAAACAATAGTGCTGAAGATCAAGCGCAAAGACAATCGTGTATATGCCTTATTGCACGATCTATACAGGGCAATGAGGCGTATTGAAGTGCCGGTAATTCGACCCCTTCACGCCTTGTTGTATTATGAGCGGGTGGCGCGACGTGTATTAATAAGAAATCTGGTTCGTTTGTTGTACTATGAGCCGCTTTTTAAGGCCCGGTGTGCGCGGGTTGGACGTGGCTGCCGCTTGGTGCAGACAATTCCGCTTATTAGCGGCAATCTTCAGATTTACTTGGGCGATCGGGTCACTATTGACGGGACCAATACGTTTGAGTCAACGGCTGTGTTTGATGCCCCTGTTCTTCATATCGGAACGAATACATATATAGGTTATCATGTAGCGATCAGCGTTGCCAAAGAAGTGACTATCGGGGAGAATTGCTTCATTGCCAAGGAAGTCACGATCATGGACAACGACGGGCACCCGCTTGACCCGGTGAAAAGAGCTAAGCATGAAAGAGTCAGCCCTGACGACGTAAGGCCTGTGCACATAGGAAATAATGTTTGGATTGGCAGTTATGCAATGATTCTGAAAGGGGTTTCGATAGGCGATGGTGTTGTAATTGGTTCGCATAGCGTAGTGACCAAAGACATTCCTGCTCACTCCATTGCGGCAGGAAATCCTGCGAAGGTTATACGGCAGTTAGCTTGAACATGGGCGTCCATAAATCTAAATTATTATTGTTAATCCAGTCATTCAATATGGGAGGGGCTGAGCATCTTTCTCTCATTATTTCCGATTATCTGGCGAGGAACACGTCAATTGAACCCATTGTATGCGCACTTGAAAGCTGCGGACATTTGCGGGAAAAACTTATCAAGGCTGAAATCCGCACATTCGATGTCGGGAAGCGGGCTGGAATCGATATTGGCGCTTCTCTGCGCTTGAGATCATTTATTAAAAAAGAAAATATCAGCATGATGCACGTTCATAATCTGGGACCGCTCCTGTACGGTTTCCTTGCAACTCGCTTTATGGCAAAGCGTCCGCATTTTCTTTATACAGAGCATGTTCGGCTGGAGCAGGAAGTTTTTCGCACATCGCTCTTGTTTGTCCATCGACTGATAGCGCGGAAGGTTGATCTGTTTGTGAGCATTGCGCAGCACATCTCGGAATATGCTTCTAAGCGCATGGGCCTTCCGGGGGGGAAAATAGTAACGATACCAAACGGCATAGATGTTGAAAAATACTCCACAAATGAGGTGGCCGCCGACTTAATCAGTCTGAAAGCATCTGGGAAATTGCTCATTGGGTGTATTGCGGCCCTGAGACCACAGAAGGATCATGAAACGCTGATTCGGAGCATGTCAATTGTCTCCGGTAGTATCCCCAATGCCCTGCTCGTGCTTGTCGGTGACGGGCCATGCAGGCAGCAACTGGAGGCTTTGGTTCAAGAACTGGGACTTGCTCAAAATATTTATTTTGCCGGATATAGCCCCAATATTCCTGCCATGCTGAAGGCTTTTGATGTGGTTGCTCTCTCTTCTTTGTATGAAGGATTGTCTCTGGCTGCTCTTGAGGCCATGGCAGCCGGGAAAGCGGTTGTGCTGTCAGACGTTTTCGGCAATTCCGAACTTATTAAAGATGAACCCGTCGGGTTGCTGGTAGCTCCGCGCTCTCCTGAAGCAATGGCGAGTGCGCTTACTTTCCTCCTTCAAAATGAACCGCTTCGCAAACGAATGGGGGCTGCCGCCCGGCAGTTGGTAGCCGAACGGTATGATATGAAAACGATGCTCAAGTCATATGCCAAGCTCTACAAAAAACTTGCTGTTTAAGGAGTATGAATAAATGAAAAAAAGCTGGTTGTATTTGACGTGTCTTGTGATTTCAATGCTCCTTGCCACGTTGTCCGGCGGGTATTGCTGGGCTGCCGACTATTATGTAAACCCGAATCCCTCCCAGGGGAGTGACACCTACGACGGGTCCGCTTCTGCATTTAAGAGCGGCAAGCAGGGGCCGAAACGGACGCTCGGTTCACTTGTCAGGATTGCTCGCGCTGGTGATACCATTTATCTCATGGGGGGTGTTTATGGAAATGACCAGCATTGGTTTACCAATAAAAACATCGGCAATGACGGTACCGCTGACAAACCTATCACAATAAAGCGCTATCAGGATGAAGTTCCGGTATTTAAAAGCAAGGGACTGTATGATGTTGTCTTTGCTCTCTATCGCGATTGGGTAGTACTTGACGGACTTACGTTTGATACGTGCGCAGGAACAAATATCGTCATATTGCTTGAGGGAAACAATAACATAATACGGAATTGCACTGTCAGGAATACCACAACCTTCATCAGGCTGGATAAGGGTAGCGGCAATCGCATTGAGAAGAATGCAGCCTATAATATTGGAGACAATGCGAAAGGTTTCGGTGGGGGGGAATTTGTTTTTGTTCGGGGTGGTGAAAACAATGAAATATCCGGCAATACGATTGATGGTTCAGGACATGCTGCGATAATGATTATAGATTATCCTAATTATCAGAAAATGGCCAGATATAACAAAGTAAGGGACAACCTAATCGATCAAAAGAATGGTGGCGGGGGAATTTATATTGCCAGAGGTTCTTCGTATAACTTGATAGACGGCAATATCATCAAGAATGTTGGTCAGATGGCAGGATTGACCCAGAATAAGGCCGGAATTTTCATTTCTGCCCCTCATAATTCCGCCAGAAGAAACATAATACTGAATTTTGGTGTAAAAGGAAGCGACGCTCACCGAGGTATTATGCTTGCCTCAGCATCGCCGTTTGATAACAAAAATTGTACTAATAATTTTGTCTACAATAATATTATATATGGAGGCTTCGGGCTGCCGGTTTACTACCGTGAAGGAGTCGGTGGCAGAGAGAAAGGTTATGTTGTAAAAGATAACGTGTTTGCCAATAACATTATATATAATTCACCATCTGAAAAAATACAACATAAAAATTATATAGGTATGTATACTCCAGCCGGATTTTATTCCATTTATATTGGCATTTATACCGCGGGTGCATGGGATACGTTTGCAAGCGAAAATGTATTTAAACATAATCTTATATTCAACGGGAACGGGAAAAGTTTCATTGGCTACTATTACGGAAACGGCGGTTGGAGTTTGCCGGTTGACCATGCCCAGAAAAAATTCCCCGAAGTTTTTTCTGGCAACATGCATGGCGTTCATCCACATATAAAGGATAAATCGCCGATGACATGGAAGCCTGAGAAGAACAGCCCTGCGATAGATGCAGGACGCTTCATTGATGATTCAAATGGTAAGGTTGGCGGGTGGTCAAATCTTAAATTTTGTGGCAAGGCGCCGGATATAGGTGCTCACGAAGTATGCGACTGAGGTGCAATTGTCAGTGAACCCAACGGCATCATGCTCATTCCTAAGTGCAATCGTCCGGCACATGTTCTTTATTAATGAATTCAAAGGAATTGTTATATGAAACAAGTTGTTCGAAAAGGTCTGAAAGAAATCATCGTTGTCGAAGTTGCCGACCCGACTGTTTCCACGAATCATGTTTTGGTCCGTCCGTTTTTTTCACTGATCAGTCCGGGAACGGAGACCGCCGATATTCACACCGGAAGCATTGTTAAAGAAGTTGCCGACAATCCGTCGCATTTGAGAACTGTTTGGAATGTAATGAAAAAGACCGACCCGATAAGCACGTACAACGAGGTGTGTGCGAAATTCAAGGATTATGCGGTGTTGGGCTATTCCGGAGCGGGAATCATCGTCGAAGTTGGTGAAAAGATAACGGATTTAAACATTGGTCAGCGCGTGGCGTACGGCGGTGAAGGCACAGGTCACGGCGAAACGATACACGTCGGTAGAAATCTCACTGCCCGGGTGCCTGATGCGGTTTCGTTTCAAGAAGCATGCTTTACAACACTTGGCGCTATTGCGATGAATTCCGTCAGGCTTTCAGAAATCAATATCGGGGAAACAGTTGTAGTTATCGGCTTGGGTTTGATTGGGCAATTAGTCGCACAACTTGTTCGCTGTCAGGGCGGTATAGTTATTGCGATTGACCTGGATGAAAACCGGGTTGCGTTAGCCAGGGAAACAGGTGCGGATTATGGTTTGATCGCCAGAGATACGACAGTTCAGGAAGTGAAGGCCTTGACTGAAGGACGCGGGGTTGATTGCGTTATCATCGCTGCTGCTTCAACCTCGGCGAAACCCTTGCAGGAAGGTGTTTCGATGAGCCGCGATAGAGGCAGAGTCGTGATGGTTGGCGCATGTCCGATTGATATTCCGCGCGCTGACATGTATATCAAAGAATTGCGCTTTATGGTTTCACGTGCTTATGGTCCGGGAAGCTACGACCCGAAATACGAAAAGCAGGGAATTGATTATCCGATTTCTTTCGTTCGCTGGACGGAAAATCGTAATATGGAAGAATTCCTGCGGTTGATGGCGGTCGGAAAGGTGAATGTTAAGCCTCTGATATCTCACGAATTTGCGCTTGATGACGCACAAAAAGCATACGAAACCATCATGAACGGCGATGGAAGATCGAGTCTTGCGGTCGTTTTGAAGTATCCGTTTGACGAGGCTGATAAAGCACTGGAATCTTACAAGCCAAAGCGCAAAATAGTTGTCAATGACCAGCCGATGAACAAAAACGAAATTAAATTTGCTTTGGTGGGGGCTGGGAATTTAGCAAAATGGGCGCACCTTCCGGCGATTCAAAAAATTAAAAACGCCAGTCTGCAAGCAGTTTGTTCAAATAGTGGCGCACGCGGGAAGTCTTATGCAATGCGTTTCAATGCAAATTATGCGACGTCCGATTTCGATGTAATTTTAAACGATAAAGAGATTGACGCGATCTTGATAGCGAGCCGGCATAAAGAACATGCCAAGCAAGCGATTGACGCCTTGAACGCGGGCAAGCACGTTTTTGTAGAAAAGCCGATGGCGATTACTGTCGAAGAATGCCGGTCAATGTATTATGCTGTTCAGTCAAGCGGAAAGCGTTTGATGGTTGGTTTCAATCGAAGATTTGCGCCGTTTTATGTCGAAATGAAAAAAATATTGAAAGGTCGAACCAGTCCGCTGGTTGTTTCAACTCTGATGAATTCGCCGGGCATCGAAAACGGGTGGGCTGCTGAAGCCGGGCAAGGCGGAGTTGTTTTGGGCGAAGGCTGTCATTTTATAGATTTGATGTATTGGCTCACGGAAAGCGAACCTGTTGTGGTTTCAGCGTACGGCTTCGGTGAGCATAATGTTTCAGCAACACTTAAATTTGCAGACGGTTCAATTGGTAATTTCATTTACACGGTTGTAGGGAGCGAAGCGTCGTCAGGCGAAAAGGTTGAAGTTTTTGCGCCTGGCGTGAGCGTTTTAAGTCAAGACTTCAAGAGTCTCGTCGTTAAGAAAAAGAAACGCGATGTGCAAAGCAATTTTTTTGCGGCAAAAGGCTATCAGGAGCAACTTCAATCTTTTGTCACTAGTCTAAAAAACGGAACGGAAACCGACGTTACGGTGATTGATGGAGCTCGCGCAACATTAGGCTGTCTGCTGATGCTCGAATCGGTTCGGACAGGCGATGCGCAAGCGTTCAATCTTGATATGATTTTGAGATAGAAAATGCACGTTTTGCAGCTCGGACCTTATCCGCCGCCCGAAGGCGGAATCACGCGCAATCTGGTGGCTATTCGTGAAGAATTGCAGAAATCAGGGCATAAATGTTCCATAATTGTCATCGCCAAAAGCAGCAAAGTTACGCCCGACCCTGACATTCATCACCCTCGAAGTCCTTTTGCTTTAATTAAGCTACTTTGCAAACTTGAATACGACATTCTCCATCTCCATATCGGCGGTGAAATCACCTTCCGAATTTTTGGCTTAATGACGGTGTGCGCTTTTCTCGGCAGAGGGAAAAGCGTTTTAACAGTTCATTCAGGCGGGTTTGCTGTTTCCGAACATGCCAAAAATGCGAAGCCTTTTTCTTTGCCCGGCTTTGTTTTTAGATGGTTTGAGAGAGTCATTTGCGTCAATAACTTGATGCTTGCCGTCTTTGAAAAATTCGGCTTAGCAAGAGAAAAAGTAAGACTGATTTATCCGTTTGTTAGCAGAAAACCCGACAAAAGCGTGCAACTTGCGAAAAATCTCAAAGAATTTGCCGAAAAGCACAAGCCTTTCCTGTTAACGGTTGGGCTTTTGGAAGACGCCTATGATTTGTTTATGCAAATTGATGCAATGGAAAGAATTATAAACCAAATGCCTGAGGCAGGCTTGATGATTGTCGGCTCAGGTTCTTTAGAGCATGATTTACAGCGCACTATTGCCAAAAAAACTTATTCTGCACAAATTTTATTGACGGGAGATGTGGAACACGCCCTGACTCTACATTTGATAAACGATTGCGACATTCTCTTGCGAACGACAAAATTTGACGGCGACGCAATTTCTATCCGCGAAGCCTTGCATCTGGGAACGCCTGTGATAGCCACTGACAATAGTATGCGACCTGAAGGCGTCCATCTGATACCGATTCGCGATGCTGATGCATTAGTTAAAAAGATAGAAGAATTAGCCGAATCAAAACAAAGACCGCAAAGTCAAAGAGTTGATGATAGAAGAAATATCGAAGCAATTCTGAAGCTTTATGAGGAAATTTTGAAACAAGACCCACATTGATTGAAGTGAGAGCGTGTGAATATTCTTTCTGAGAGACCTGCCAGTGGCATTAAATGCAAGAATTATATCGGAATGTATAGTGCCAATGGCATCGTATGTGCTTGCAAAAGCAATTGTAAAAGAGGCATGCGGGAAGCATATGCGGGATAAATGGTTATAGGTATACAAAGCAGCCCGATAGCAAAACGGGATGGGCGCACGCCGAAGGAATTGGCGTTTAGGATTCGTCAGCATGTGTGGAATCTTGCAGACCGTATCAGAACGACAGCCGGTCTGCAGACACCGGACGATGCGGGAGTCGACTGGTCGAAGACGGGGCGGTTTTTTATCGACGATGCAGATGGTGACCGTATTCGCTCGCTCTATGCCGCGCAGCCGAAGCAGGGGCAGGTATTGATAGATCGTGCGGATGCTGTCTGTGCAGGTCGTTACAAGCTTCTTGGGTATACGGATCTCAGTTTTGTGCAGAACGGCTCGTTCGACTGGCACTATGATCCGGTCAATGGAGTTCCGGTGCAGCGAAAATGGTGGCAGCAGATGCAGGATGCGGAGTCGCTTGATGGCGCTGATCCGAAGGTTGTCTGGGAACTGAACAGGCATCAGCATCTGGTAACGCTTGCACAGGCGTATGGTGTGAGCCGCGATGAAAAATACCGCACCGAGATAGTGCGCCAGTTGCAGAGCTGGATGGACGCAAATCCGCCGAAGCACGGCTTGAACTGGACGAGCAGTCTTGAGCTTGCCTTCCGGTCAATCTCCTGGCTCTGGGCATGGTTTCTTTGCGGTGGAGGCACTGCCTTTGGTGAGCTGACAAATCGGTTTGTTGCCATGCTCGGCATTCATGCGGAGCATATCGAAAACAATCTCTCGGTCTATTTCAGTCCGAACACACATCTCAGCGGCGAGGCATTGGGGTTGTATTATATCGGCACACTGTTGCCGGGCCTCAAGGGAGCTGAGCGCTGGCGCACCACCGGCGAGTGCTGGCTCCTGCATTGTGTCGGCACTCATGTGCTGGCCGACGGCGGGTATGTGGAGCGGGCGTTCTGGTATCACCGGTATGCGACTGATATATTCCTCCATTTTTATCTGCTAAGTCTGAAAAACGGGTGTGATCTTCCTCCGCATGTGCTGGAGCGGCTGGGCACTCTCGGGAGGTTTTTGCATTATTCGCTCAGGCCGGACGGTCGGATTCCGCATATCGGCGACGATGACGGCGGGCGGCTCCTGCCGCTGGATGGCCTGCCGGGCGATGATCCCCAGGGCGTGTTGCAGTGCCTGGCGGCATTGTCAGAATGCGGCACGTGCAACACGAGAGCTGACGCATTCCCCGAAGAGGTACTCTGGCTGCTTGGACCGGAGGCGGCAGTCTCATTACAGCAGTATGCGGACAGTGTTCCAAAGGAGAACGTTTATCTGTTTCCGGAGAGCGGGTATGCGTTTCTGCGGAGCGGATGGGGACCGGACGATACCTACATCAGCTTTGACTGCGGACCCCATGGGTGGCTGAACTGTGGCCATGCCCATGCAGACATGCTGAGCATTCAGATTTTCAAAGGCCGCGAGGCGGTGGTCATCGACCCCGGAACCTATAGTTATCAGCCTTCGTGGCGCGATTGGTTTCGCGGGGCAGAGGCCCATGCTGTAATCCGCGTGAATGGTGAATATCCGGCGATTCCGGCAGCACCGTTTCAGTGGAGCGGCGTGCCTGAGCATAGCGGTCTGCGCATGCTTTCCCAAAACGGCATCACGTCTGTCGGCGGCATGATGCGTAACGGTTTTTGGCAGCATGACCGGGAGATCTTTCTTCTCGGAAGGGAGCTGATCGTTGTGCTCGATAGGGTAACCGTTCAGGGAGAGAGCGAAATTGAAGTACGGTTTCCGCTTGCGGGTACTGACTGGCAGGTGAGCGGAGATTTATGCAGCAGACCGGGAGCAGGCATCCGGTGGAACTTCGGTGTTGCGACACATCTGCGATGTGAGGAGAGCTGGTTGTCGGAGTGTTACGGTGAACGTGTGCCTGCGACGGTTTTGGTGCTGACCATTCGGGCGCATGGACCGATCACGCTGGCAACGCTCGTTGATCTTGGGGCGGAGGCGCATGACATTAAACGAATAGACGGTGAGGGAACGGAGTTGTTTCTCGTTGAGCGGTGCAAGGATGCTCATGTCGTTGCAACGCTTGCACCTTCAATGAACAGGGAGTCGGCATGTGCGGCATCTGCGGAATAGTTACGCTGGACGGCAACCCGGTCAGGTCTGAGGATCTGCTGGCGATGCGCGACCGCATGGTGCATCGCGGACCCGACGATGCCGGCATGTTCATCAACGGGAGCGTCGCGCTCGGCCATCGGAGACTGAGCATTATTGATCTCTCATCGGGGCACCAGCCGATGACCAATGAGGACGGCAGCGTTGTCATTGTTTATAACGGGGAACTCTACAATTATCTTGACCTGAGAAGTGAGCTGATTGAAAAGGGCCATGTGTTTGCAACTCGTTCGGATACCGAAGTTATCGTGCATGCGTATGAAGAATTCGGCGAGGGATGCCTGGAACATTTTCGCGGCATGTTCGCCTTTGCGATATGGGACGGCAGGAAGCGCAGGCTGTTTGCGGCACGGGACCGGCTGGGCAAGAAGCCGCTGTACTATGCCCGCTGGGGCGATACGTTTCTTTTTGCGTCGGAAATAAAGGCGCTGCTGGCGCACCCCGATGCGCGACGGGAGGTTGACGATGAGTCGCTTGACCTCTATTTCGGCTTTCGGTTTGTGCCGGGTCCTCGCACGATGTTCAGGGGGATTGCCAAGCTTCAGCCGGGTCACATGCTCGTGCTGGCCGGCAGCGAGGTGAGGACGAAGCGCTACTGGGATATTGATAAGATTAGCACGCGTGCAATCTCGCTTGATGAGGCGCAGGAAGGGTTTGTCTCGCTGCTGAAGGAGTCTGTCCGGTTGCGGCTGATGAGTGAAGTGCCGCTCGGGGTGTTTCTGAGCGGGGGTGTTGATTCGAGCGCCATTGTTGCGATGATGAGCGAAATTGTGCCGGGGCCGATCAAGACATTTTCTGTTGGCTATGCGGATGACGCGGCGGAAAATGAGTTTGAGTATGCGCGCATGGTCGCAACCAGGTATCAGACAGATCATCATGAGTTTCGGCTGACTGCGGATGATTTTTTCGGCTTTCTGCCCAAACTGTTATGGCATCTTGATGAACCGATTGCCGACGCCTCGACCATCCCGCTGTTTTATATCTCCCAGCTTGCGAAAGAGCATGTGACGGTAGTGCTGTCTGGCGAGGGGGCGGATGAACTGCTCGGCGGTTACTACATCTATAAAAAAATGCTGCTGATTGATACCTTGCGTGCCCTGCCCGGTGCGAGTCTGCTGGCCGGGCTGGCAGCAGGGGCAGCCAGTGTTGTCGGGAACCGCAAGGCGGAGCGTTATGCGTCGCTGATGCGGGAGCCTCTGGAGGATCGCTATGCCGGGGTTGCCGGCGCATTGAGCGATGCTGAACGCACAGCGCTCTTTGGGGGCAGAAAGCCTGCTTCGCGTGCTGCTGTCACTCGGCCGTATTATGAACGGGTCAAGCAACGGGAACCGCTGAACCGGATGCTGTATCTGGATACCAAAGTCTGGCTGCCGGACGATCTTCTGATGAAGGCTGACAAGATGACGATGGCTACGTCGGTGGAGCTGCGGGTGCCGTTTCTGGATCATAAACTGGTGGAGTATGCTGCATCGCTTCCGGTGTCATACAAGATTCACGGCAATGAGACCAAGTATCTGCTGAAGCGGGCCATGGAGTCGCGCCTGCCGCGTGAGGTGCTGTACCGGCCCAAAAAAGGCTTTCCGGTGCCGATCAACCGGTGGTTCCGGGAAAAAGCAGGCGGTCTGCGCGATGTCCTGCTCGATTCGGGCAGTGCCTGCCGGCAGTTTTTCGCCCCCGGGGTTCTTGAGGGGCTTATTCAGCAGCATGAAAAACAGCGGAACGATATGAGCGATGTGCTCTGGCCGTTTCTCGTGTTTGAATACTGGCATAATGTGTATATCAAATGATGCAGGAGTGTGAATGATACACGGAAAGAACATACTCTGTTTTGCCAATGACTGGCACAACGATCCGACGAGCAAGCATCAGGTGATGAAGCTGCTCTCGAAAAATAACCGGATACTCTGGATTAACTCGATCGGCATGCGGAAGCCGAGTGTTTCAAGTTCTGACCTTCAGCGCATCATCGGCAAACTGAAAAGCTGGATGAAGGGGCTGGAGCAGATCGGTGAGAACCTGCTTGTCTTCACACCGATCGTGCTGCCGTTTCCGTCGTCGGGGCTTGCGCGGCGAATCAATACCCTGCTGCTTCGGTCTTCGCTCTGGTATTACCGCAAGCAGCTCGGCATGCGGAACTTCCAGCTCTGGACATTTGTGCCGACGATGGTTGAACTGGCGGGCACGATGGGTGAAGAGAAGCTGATTTACTACTGCGTGGATGAGTGGTCGAAGTTTTCGTTCATGGACGGCGCGGCCATGCGGGATATGGAAATCAGGCTGATCCTGAAGTCTGACGTTGTTTTTACGACAGCTGATCATCTGTACCGGGACAAGCGGCAGTTTAATGAAAATACGTATCTGATAGAACACGGGGTCGACCATGCACATTTTTCGCCTGCCCTGAATGCTGAACTTCCGGTGCCGGATGACGTGAAGGATGTGCCCCGCCCGATCCTCGGCTTTTTCGGGCTTATTCATGAGTGGATTGATCTGGATCTGATCGAGCATGTTGCACGCATGAGGCCGGACTGGTCCATCGTGATGATCGGGAAAAGTTCGGTGGATATCAGCCGGTTTGCGAAGTATCGCAATGTCTTTTTTCTGGGGCAGAAGCCGTATGAAGTGCTGCCCTCGTACTGCCGGGTTTTTGCTGCAGGACTGATTCCGTTCGCGGTTAACGAACTGACGATCAATGTGAATCCAATCAAGCTCAGGGAGTATCTCTCGGCCGGACTTCCGGTTGTCTCGACACAGTTGCCCGAGTGCGAGAAGTACCGTGACATTGTTCAGATTGCGGGCACGTATGATGATTTTGCGGCGTGTGTTGAACAGGTGCTTGCTGCTGACTCCCGCGAGGCGCGTCAGGCACGGTCGGACCGCATGGCGGCGGAGACGTGGGATGCAAAGGTTGAACGCATTTCAGACTGCATTGAGGGAAGAGCAAAAAAGTGAAATGGGACGCTTTGCGTTTGATGTTCAAATCTCTCAGACTCCGATGAAAGCAGTTTTGCATAGAGGAAACAGTTCATCCGGACATTCCTTTTCCAGACGTTTCATCGCGGGGCGGATGGAGGCATGATAGTTACTGCTGTCGCCGGTTTATTGCTTCAGTCATACGTGCTTTTTCTCCTGAAAGCAAACTGAAGGCATGGCAGGATATTCCGATACCACGGGAGGGAACTGAAACAATGAGTCTTTTACAGAAGGTGAAATCAAAAGAAGCGGTTGTAGGCATAATCGGTCTCGGCTATGTCGGCTTGCCGCTGGTCATCGAATTCTGCAGAGCCGGCTTTCACGTAACGGGCTTTGACCTTGACATTAAGAAGGTTGAGGCGCTGGTGAAGGGGAACAGCTATATTAAACACATCGACTCTGCAAAAATCAAAAAATGCGCAAATGCATTTTCCCCGACGACGGACTTTTCAAAGCTTGCTGAGATGGACTGCATCATCATCTGCGTGCCGACGCCTCTGAACAAGCACCGCGAGCCGGACCTGTCGTACGTGCTGAATACCACAAAGACAATCGCAGAGCATCTCTGTACGGGACAGCTCATCGTGCTGGAATCGACGACCTACCCGGGCACTACGGATGAAGACATGCGGGCCATTCTGGAGCAGACCGGCCTGAAGGCGGGGAAGGATTTTTATCTGGCGTTCTCGCCGGAGCGTGAAGACCCGAACAACCGGGATTTCAGCACCTCGACGATTCCGAAGGTGGTGGGCGGTTACACAAAGCAGTGCCTTGCTGTTGCCAGGGCGCTGTATGAACAGGTGATAGTGAAGGTCATTCCGGTCTCGTCTGCCCGCGCGGCGGAGGCGACGAAGCTGCTCGAAAACATTTACCGTGCGGTGAACATCGCCATGGTCAATGAGCTGAAGATGCTGTTTGACCGCATGGATATCGACGTGTGGGAAGTGATTGATGCGGCAAAGACGAAGCCGTTCGGGTTTCAGGCGTTTTATCCCGGGCCGGGTCTTGGCGGGCATTGCATCCCCGTAGATCCCTTTTATCTGACCTGGAAGGCGCGGGAGTACGAATTTGCGACGCGCTTTATTGAGCTTGCCGGAGAAATCAACACGTCCATGCCGCACTATGTGCTTGAGCGCGTTGGAGAGGTGCTGAACAGAGCAGGCCGGCCGCTGCGGGGCGCGAAGGTGCTGGTGCTCGGCATGGCGTACAAGAAGGACATCGACGACCAGCGCGAGTCGCCGTCGCTCCGGATTGTCGAACTTCTGCGTGACCAGGGGGCAAAAGTGAGCTACAACGACCCCCATGTGCCGGTCTGCCGGGGGCACCGCCATTACCCCACCATTTCCATGCGGTCGGCAAAGCTGACGCCTGCAGCACTGTCAGGCGCCGATGTGGTTCTGTTGCTGACCGACCACAGCGCGTATGACTATGCCTTTATTGCACACCATGCCAGGCGCATTGTTGATACGCGCAATGCTTTTGCGAAGAACGGGATCAAGAGCAAAAAAATAACAAAAGCCTGATCAAAATCCGGACATCAGACCACAGACCCAGGCAAAGAAGGGTTCGAAGGGCATCGAAAAACGGCAGAGGACAGCAGGGGAATAAACAGCAGGAGATAAAGTATGAATTCGTCAAATAAGAAAATTCTCGTTACCGGAGCAGCCGGTTTCATCGGCAGCGCCCTGAGCAGGCGGCTTTTGGATCGGGGCGACCACGTTGTCGGTATCGACAACATGAACGACTACTATGATGTGACGCTGAAGGAGGCGCGCCTTGCCAGGCTGCAGGGCATGCCGGGTTTTACCTTTGTGAAACTCGATATTGCCGACCGAGCAGACATGGAGACGCTGTTTGCGGAGCAGCAGTTCGACGCGGTCATGAACCTTGCAGCGCAGGCGGGAGTGCGGTATTCGCTGATCAATCCGTATTCCTACATCGACAGCAATATCATGGGATTTACAAATATCCTGGAGGGCTGCCGCCATAACGGGGTGAAGCATCTCGTGTATGCATCATCAAGTTCGGTATACGGCGCCAATACGAACATGCCGTTTTCGGTACACCATAACGTTGATCATCCGGTGTCGCTGTATGCAGCTTCAAAAAAGGCAAACGAACTGATGGCCCATACCTATTCGCACCTCTACACCATCCCGACCACCGGCCTCAGGTTTTTCACCGTCTATGGCCCATGGGGAAGGCCGGACATGGCACTCTTCCTCTTTACGGAGGCGATTCTTGAGGGCAGGCCGATCGATGTCTTCAACTACGGGAGGATGCGGCGCGACTTTACTTATATCGATGACATCGTCGAAGGAGTGGTTCGTGTCATTGATCGCATTCCGGAGCCGAACCCCGCGTGGAGCGGCGACGCGCCCGACTCCGCGACAAGTTATGCGCCGTACCGGTTATACAACATCGGCAACAACAATCCGGTGGAGCTGATGCAGTTTATTGAAGAGCTGGAAGACTGCCTCGGAAAGAAAGCGGACAAGAATCTTCTCCCGATTCAGCCGGGCGACGTGCCGGCAACCTATGCAGATGTTGATGATCTGATACAGGATGTCGGCTTCAAACCGGACACGCCGATTGCCGAGGGTGTCCGGAAGTTTGTGGAGTGGTACCGGGGCTACTACAGGGTGTGAAAACAGGATTCAGGGATCGGAATGCATGTGGTCAGGCATCAGGAAGGCTGCACGGGCAGGATAATTCTTTTGCCCCTGTCTTTATCAACTTTTCAGTAATGGAGAAACCATGGAACAGAGTAACGTTTTAACCGTTTCGCAGACGCTGCGGCGGTATCGCATAGAGTTTGGCCTGCTGGTGCTTCTGCTGGCAGGGATCTACGCGAAAATTGTCCCCGAGATGGTGATGCAATGGAACAATGACGAGAACTACTCGCATGGCTTCATTGTTCCGTTCATTGCCGGGTACTTCTTCTGGCAGCGACGACGCGAGATTATGGAACTGCAAACAGAACAGAACTGGCAGGGATTGGGCGTCATCGGATTCGGACTGTTTATGCTGCTGATGGGATTCCTCGCCACAGAGTACTTCACGATGCGCTCCTCACTTGTGGTGCTGCTGATCGGCATGGTGTTTTTCTTCCTCGGCAAGGAGGTCCTGAAGGCGATGGCGCTTCCGCTTGGGTATCTCTTTTTCATGGTGCCGATTCCCTATATTATTTACGATGCTGCGGCGTTCCCCCTGAAGCTTTTTGTTGCAAAGGTTTCGGTTTTTATCATGAAGATTTCCGGGGTGATGGTGTTGCGCGAAGGCAACATCATCATGCTCGCGAATACGACGCTTGAGGTCGCTGATGCCTGCAGCGGACTCCGGTCGCTGATGTCGCTTATCGCGCTGGCGGTTGCCTATGCCTTTATGACACAGCAGGGATGGCTAAAACGGATAATTGTGATCGCATCAGCCTTGCCGATTGCGGTTCTCACCAATATGTTCAGGGTCATAGCGACCGGCTTTTTAGCCCAATACTGGGGCGCGGGCGTTGCGGAAGGTTTCTTTCATGAATTTGCCGGACTCGCGGTTTTCGGCGTGGCGATGGTGCTGCTGGTCGCGACCGGCGAGGTGCTGAGGAGGTTCGGGAGATGAACATGAGAACGCGCTTTATCATTGTCGGGATTTTGTTTGCAGTTTTGGCGACATTTGTTCATACGCATGCGAATATCGCAGTCCCCATGAACCGGCCGTTTATCGACTTTCCGATCGTTGTGGGCGACTGGAGGATGACGAACCAGTCCATTTTTTCGGATGCGGTGCTGAAGTCTCTGAAGCCGTCGGACTATCTTGCCCGCGAGTATACGGGTTCTGACGGCGTGCGCGCCTATCTCTATATCGGATATCATGACGGCGGGCCGGGGAGCGGAGGCATCCACTCGCCGAAGCACTGCCTGCCCGGAAGCGGCTGGTTCCGCATATCGGAGATTGCAGAGACTGTTGATCTCGGAGCACGGAGAGTCCGGCTCGTCCGGACTGTATACCAGAAGGGCAGTCAGAAGGAACTTTTCCTCTACTGGTTTCAGATGCGCGATAAAACAATTACGAGCGAGTATGAGATGAAAGTGCAGGAGATGATGAACTCAGTGTTGCACCGGCGCAAGGATGAGACATTTATTCGCCTTTCTGTCCGGTTTGATGCCGATGAACAGAAGGCATATGCAGACGGAATTCGTTTTCTGAAAACCTTTGACCCGCTGATAAGCGGCTTTCTGCCGAAGTGACACGAGAAGGACAACAGCAAAGGCAGGGGCTGAGGGGGTGGAAATTCAGGTGGTAAATGTCTGATACCATGATTATCGTGGGGCTTTCTCTTCTTGGTGCCCTGGCAGCCATAGGCTACGCTGTGCTGCAGCTTGCGCGGCCACGGCGGAGCCGTATTCAGCACAGCATTGTGGCTGTCTGCTGTGCGCTGGCGGCTGTTGAGATTTTCGATTCTCTGACACTGCTGATGCCTGATGCGCTGACGTTCTGGCGCAAGGCTGCACTCATTGCCGAGTCGCTGCTTCCCGGTCTCTTTCTTGTTCATTCCTATATCTATTCACGGGATGAAAAGCGATTTACGTTTGCGGCGTATGCCGGATTTGCGCTGTCGGCACTGTTGCCCGCAGTTGTTGTCATGCAGCCGCCGGCATTCTTTGCGTATTCTCCGGACTTTCAGTCTGAGCGGGTGCTGTTTCTTACTACGCCGGGTTTTGTGCTCGCAATCTTCATGCTCGTGCTTTTTGTCTGGTCTCTGGTGAATCTTGAAACAACCTATCGTGCAGCGCCGAGAGCCGAGCGTTGGCGGATTCGCTATCATGTACTCGGCACAGGGGCTCTGCTCGCCGTACTCTGTTTTTATTATAGTCAGGGCCTTCTGTATCGATCTATCAGCCTCCATCTGGCGCCGCTTCGTTCTCTTTTTATTCTGATTGCGGTTGCCTGCATGCTCTGGTCTGACGTGCGGAACAGGGAACAGGTGCGATTGCAGGTATCGAGCCAGATGGCGTACCGGTCTGCCGTGATAATGGCCGTCGGCGCATATCTGGTTTTTCTCGGACTGCTCGGCGAGGGAATGAAGTATCTGGGTGGCGCACAGCAGCGCCTCGTCGTCACGGCTCTCATGTTTCTGTCCGGCCTGGGACTGCTTCTGCTTCTGCTTTCCGAAAGAGTGCGGCGACAGGCGCGTGTCTTCATAGCGAAGCACTTCTATGCCAATAAATATGATTATCGGATTGAATGGCAGAAGTTTACGGACCGGCTTTCCGCCGCGCAGTCAACGGAGGCGCTGGAACAGACAATTCTTCTGGCATTCGCCGAGACCTTCGGCATGAGCGGAGCTGCTCTGTTTCTCCGGAAGCCGGATAGCGACGTCTATGCGTCTGTTGCCCGGTATGAGTGGAACGAACCCCTGATGAACTTCTCTCCCGAGAGCAGTCTTGTGCGGCACCTTGCGGAGAATCGACGGGTGCTCAATGCCGCGGAGCATGAGGAACCGCTGCATGAGTACAGCTCCTTTTTTTCGGACAACCGGATTGCATTTCTTGTGCCGTTGACCAGCCAGGATACGCTGGCAGGATTCATCATGCTCCGCAGCCGTCTTGACGAGAGTGAGCCTGTTACTTTTGAGGATTATGACCTGATGAAGGCACTGGCGCAGCACGCATGCTCCGCGCTTCTGACGCGCTCCATGGCGGAAGAGCTTGCAGAGTCGCGGGAACTCGCTGCGGTTGCGAAGCTTTCGACGTTTGTGATTCACGACCTCAAGAACCAGGTCTCGGGGCTGTCTCTGGTCGTGCAGAATGCCGCAGATTTCCTTGATGATCCGGATTTCCGGCAGGATATGGTGCGTTCGGTGTCCGGGACGGTAAAGCGCATGCAGGACCTGATTGCCCGGCTGAATGATTTGCGTGAAAAGCGTCTGTTGCAGTCGGCACCCACCGAATTGACCGGGCTTTCGGCGGAGATAATGACGATGCTGAAAACAGAGCGGATCTCTGTTGAGGGGAGTGCCGTCGTTGCAGAAGTAGACCGGGAAGAAATCGGCAAGGTCATACTGAACCTTGTATTAAATGCCGTTGAGTCCTCTGAGGATGGGTTGCCTGTGCGCGTGGAGACAGGGGAAATGGACGGGCAGGCCTTTGTGCGGGTGCATGACAGGGGAACAGGCATGTCGGCAGAGTTTATCCGGAACCATCTTTTCCGGCCTTTTCATACAACGAAAAAGCAGGGGCTTGGCATCGGTCTCTATCAGTGCAGGCAGATTGTCGAGGCGCATGGAGGAAGGATAGACGTTGAAAGCAGGCATGGTGAGGGGAGTGTGTTTACGGTGCTGTTGCCGCTCTGTACAAAATAAGCATTTTCGGATAGACTTCGATAGAGAAACAGGAACAGGAACAGCATGGAAAAACTGCTGATCGTAGATGATCAGGAAGCAATCAGAACCCAGCTGAAGTGGGGGTTCACAAAGGATTACTCGGTAACGCTTGCGGGCAGTGCAGAGGATGCAATGGCCGCCTTCAGCAAGTACCACCCCCGGGTTGTGACGCTTGATCTCGGGTTGCCGCCGCAGGAAGACGGTGCTGAAGAAGGGCTGCGCTGCCTGGGCGAGATGCTCAGGATTCAGCCGAAAGCCAAGATTATCGTTGTCACCGGCAACACCGACCGGGAAAATGCCTTGCGCGCAATCCAGTCGGGAGCCTACGACTTTTATCATAAACCGATAGAGCTTGCAGAGCTGAAAGTTATTGTGAGCCGCGCTTTCCATCTTGCACGCCTTGAGGATGAGATTTCAGGCCTTCAGAGGAAGCTGGCGAAAACAGAAGAACTCGGCATGATTGGGCAATGCCCGGAAATGCAGCACGTTTTTTCGCTGGTGCGCAAGGTGGCTGCTTCTGAAGTATCGGTGCTTGTTCAGGGAGAGAGCGGAACCGGCAAAGAACTGGTGGCCCGAGCATTGCATGCAATGAGCATGCGGAAAGACGGGCCGTTTATCGCGATTAACTGCGGGGCGATTCCGGATAACCTTCTGGAGTCAGAATTGTTCGGCCATGAAAAAGGCGCATTTACCGGCGCAGTCGGAACGGTACATGGCAAGTTTGAGTATGCCGAGGGCGGAACACTCTTTCTGGATGAGATTGGTGAACTCCCTGCCCCCCTGCAGGTGAAGCTGTTGCGCTTTCTGCAGGAAAAGACAATACAGCGCGTCGGCGGCCGGCACGATATTGCGGTGAATACCCGCATTGTCGCAGCGACCAACAGCAATATTGAGCAGGCGATCCTGGACGGCAAGTTCCGTGACGACCTCTATTACCGTATCGGCGTCATTGCCCTGAAGCTGCCGCCGCTTCGTAATCG
Organism: Dissulfurispiraceae bacterium; assembly: GCA_035477855.1. GTDB lineage: Bacteria > Nitrospirota > Thermodesulfovibrionia > Thermodesulfovibrionales > Dissulfurispiraceae > JAAYUK01. Next base: position 4,543 of record DATIKF010000344.1, on the reverse strand, counting down.
CGGTGATGACATTCAGCTGCTGGCGAATGTTTTTCTGAAGCGCTTTGCCGACGCATACGGCAAAAAGATACGCGGGTTCAGCCCGGCGGCCGCCGATATGCTGCGGCACTATGCATGGCCCGGCAATGTTCGCGAGCTTGAGAATCGCCTGCAGCGCGCAGTGATTCTTTCCGAGCAAAACACCGTAGAACTTGCCGATCTCACTATCGGCGGCACGCCGATAGTGACGACGCACAAGAGTATTCGGGAAGGGCTGTCGCTGCGGGAGGCGCGTGACCAGGTCGAGCGCGATATGATCCGCTGGGCGGTAGAGAAAGGCAGGGGGAATATGGCAAAGGCGGCAGATATGCTCAGCGTGAGCCGTCCGACGCTGTACGACCTGATGAAGAAACACAACCTGAGCGCTGAATAGAAGCACCAAGTTCCGCATATTTGCCGCGGAACAGCGTTCAGGGCAAACCGACAAGTTCAACGGGGAGCGGCAGGTATGCCGCTCCCCGTCACGTTTTCATGGGCATGCCTATTTCTCGGCAGCAGGCTGTTCAGCCTTCGGCTCACTGGAGTTGCCCGTTGAGTGCTTTGAGCTGTTACTTCGTTTCGTCGGGACTCTGTTTGCTTTTGAGGCGCGCGACACGCTGGCTGAGCAGGGAGATGATTTCGGTGGCGGCGCCGAGAATATCTTCCGCACCGAATCCGGCTTTGGTCATTTCACGGTAGAAGGTGCGCGAGAGAATCTTTGCCATTTCCTGGGCGTTTCTGCCGTCAAGCGAGAGGGTGCCGTCTATGAAGGGTGCGGATTCCTGAGAAATCGCAAAATGCAGATAGCGGGATTTCATCAGGTTCTGGAGCTGTGCAGCCTGCAATGATTTGCCGATAAGCAGGCCGCTCAGTCTGGCGAGCAACAGGTCGTGTTCGGTAAATACGTTTCTGTCGAGGGGTTCGGAAAAGTTGATGACGCCTGCAATCTTGTCGTACATGGGAATCGGCGCAGACAGAAAGCAGGTGCTTCCTGACTGAGGGCGGCGCGCCTTTCGCGCATAGGGAGAGGTGCTTATATCGTCAACGCGGATTGCCCTGCCGGTTGTCACGACCTGACCCGCAATGCATTCGTCAAGCCCGGCTTCCTGCGTGACAGCCTGTTCATGGAGGTGCCCGCTGTGCGAGAAGACCTTCAGGCGAAACTGCTTTGCATCACCGTGCTGCTTCAGCAACATGAGAGAGCAGTGCCCTGTCTTGAGCGCAGCGGCGGCCAGAGCAACCAGCTCATGAAACGATTCATCAAGCTGCTCCTGCCGCTCAATGAAAGCGGCAATGCCGGCGAGGCTGTCGACGATATCGTCATTGGGGGAATCAAAACGGCTTTTCATGACCGGCTCAGCGTTCTCCTGAAAATAAACCCGGAATTGTCATCAGTAGTCAGGGAGTCCATGTCGCACCAGTAACGGAGGACGGAACAACAAAGGTCTGGTGCTTTTTTTTCTCGTTTGTCATTCCGGCTTGCCTGCCTGTGCGTTGCACGCAGACAGGTCCGGAATCCTTTCTGCGAAGCCATATCCCGGAAGACAAGGCAGGCAGCAGCCTCACGCGTTGCCTGAAGGCCCCTGCGGATACTGAGCCGGGGAATTTTCCCGAATTGCGATCTGAAACGCTGCAACGACTGCCGGATCGTACAACTCTCCTGCGCCGGCAATAATCTCCCCGAGCGCTTTTTCGGCACTGAATGGTTTGCGGTAAACCCGCTCTGAGGTCATGGCGGTGTAAGTATCGACAACCGCAAGCATGCGTGAAATGAGCGGAATCTCCTCTCCGCGGAGGCCGTCGGGATAGCCGGTGCCGTTGTACCGTTCATGGTGATGGAGGATGATTCTGCAGACCTCGTCCGAAATTTCAAATTGATTGATGAGGTTGACCGTACTTCTCGGATGTGCGCGAATGACAGAGAGATCAGCAGGGTCGAGCGATGTTTTCGCAGTAATGCGTTTGTTGAGAGCAGAGAGGCCGAGATCGAACAGAAGCGAAACGTACAGCGCCTGTTGCTGCTCTTCCCGGGAAAGTCGGAGTGCGAGCGACAGGTCGCGCATGAGGCCGAAAACAGCGCTTCGCCCGGGCGACGAGCTCTGCACCGCATCGATGAGCTTGTCGAGCGAGTCCAAGTGCATCTTGCAGTCGCTTTCGGTGAGCGATGAACTGATTATCTCTTCGATGATATGGGCAATGCGGGCACCAATCGCTGTGGATAAAGCAAGGTCTGCCTCGGTGAAAGTCTCTCCCGATCGCTTATTGTTCAGATTCAGCACACCGAATACCCGTCCATTCTTGATGAGCGGAACAGAGAGGAGCGACTGCGTGTTGTAGCGTGGCCTGTTGAGTTTCATCGTCACAGGGTCGGTTTCCACATTTTCGATTAACCGGGGCTTGCCTTCGACTGCAACCTGACCGGCAATGTGCTCTCCCATCTCAAGGCGCGTTGAGCGGATAATTTCAGGGCTGATGCCGTGAGCTCCATGGATGGTGAGCTGGTTGGTCAACGGGTCGATTACCATAATCGAACAGGTGTTGAGTGCAAGAAGCTCGCAGATGAAATCAGCAAAGCGGTTCAGGACTTTGCGGGCGACTTTTTCACGGTTGGAGCGGGTATTTTTCGGCACCGAGACTATCAGTTCAAGACCGCTGGTATTGTTTTCCGCCCGCAGTTCCCATCGGTTGGCGTCAATGAGCTTGCGGATAGAGCTGATGAGCAGCCGGAGGTCGAGCTTCTCAAGACTGCTGTCTCGTGAGCAGTCATTCAGCAACGATATAATGGGCTCGGGCAGCCGACGCGGGAAAAGGATGCGGAGCTGAGCGTGCGAGTTGTCGGATGTATGCAGCGCGATGACGTCCTCTTTTTGCAGATACGGCACCGTCAATTCCATGACGTTCATGAAGAGTTCACTGTACCGGTTTTTATCAACCACGACATCGGCCGGATTCTCTTTCAGGCTGGATGTCAGCTTTACTGATGCCCGAGAAAACAGATTGCGCAGCGCTTTGCTGCCGGTGATGTGTCCGATGAGTTCACGGAAACTGATTGGTGTCTGATTGCCGGGGCGGCTATCGTCCTGCGGCTGCAGGCGTGTCAGCAGCGCCTGGACGGTCTGGAGCATCCGATCTGTATCATGGCTGATAATCTGGTAAAACTCGTACTGGTCTGTCTGTGAAATATTTCTTGATTTCTGAAGGAAAAGTGCTGCCCCCCTGATGGCGTTGAGCGGAGTCCGGAGCTCATGCGAACAGCGCAGGGCAAACTCCGCCTCCATCTTCTTGGCATGGACGATGCGGGCATTGGCATCCTCGAGTTCGGCAATTCTTGCTTTGAGTTGCCCTATCAGGAAGGCGCGGTCAAAAGCAGCCGCGGCCTGGTTGGCGAGCATCTGAATGACGGCAAAGTCAGTGGAGCTGAACGCGGACCGGTCTTTTTTGTCCGCGACGTTGAGCACACCAACCGGAGCCGTGTTAGAAATAATCGGACAGGAAATGAATGAATTGGTTCGGTATTGTACTTTCTTTAATGGCCGGAGCGTGTCGTCCTTGTCGATGTCCTGTATCCAGCACGGCGTTTTTGTCCTGACGACCTGTCCGATAATCCCCTTATCGTTTTTTACTTTACGATCGTGCGAGAACCGGCGGTCAAGTCCGCGTGCGGCAACAATGTAGAGTTTGTTTTCGGGGTGGGGAATCATGATAGAAGCGCGTTCAGCGTGCGTCAGCGAAGTGGCGCAATCGAGCATGAGGTTGCCCAGTGTGCTGATATCATCGGTGCAGAGCATGGCGGCGGAGAGTTCCTGCAAGGCAGCAAGCCTGTGGTCAGGTGCGGATGCCGTTTCTGATCGGGAAGTATATTTAGCCATAAACAGTACCAACTGAAGAATTATGCAATAATTGTTCCCGCACAGGAAACGATTCAATATCAACATACGCAAAGGAGACCGCTGCTTTTTTAGGCCAATCATTCCGACAATGTGTCAAGAAAACCGACAGTTGTCGCAGGTTTTTCAATTTGCAATCTCCTGTCTGCAATCATAAAATGCTGCCTTTGGATTTCATTTCCGCGTGTCCGGAATCTTTTCCATGAGACACGTCCCGGAACGAGGCAGGTAATCCTCCGCCGGCGAACCAGGACAAGAGCGCCAATAAACAGTAACAATGCAGCTTAACCCAAAATTGTCATTGGCTTTAGTCGTACATCTGTCGCTCCCGCGCTTGTCCTGTCAAGGATGTCGGGAGTCTTTCCGACAATTCCGCCCCGGAAGGATTCCGGAAATGTCGTCATACAAATCCTGCAATATAAGGATTTCGCTGTCTGATAAGTTCCAGCTTCGTATCTCTGCTCATGTTCTTTATCTGTCTCTCCTGGATTATAGCTCTTCTGCCATCATCGCAGACCTCATAATAAACAAGTCTGTGGAGATAATACTTTGCAGTAAAACTATCCGAGTTGAGGTTGTTCTTATGTTCGCAGACTCTTCGCATGAGATTGTTTGTCGCACCGACATATAAGGTCGGT
>DATIKF010000343.1:0-13481 GCA_035477855.1 Dissulfurispiraceae bacterium | reverse complement strand
CCGCTTCAGTTTCTCAAGATTCAGATTCTCCACTATCTCTACTACAAATCTGGCCAGGTGCTCCTCAGGCAGCCACTCCTGCACCGATGGCGGAAATAAATATACTGTCTCCCTGTCGCATTGTTTGAACACGCCTCAATCTCTCCCGTCTGTATTCTTTGGTCGCTGCTTGCCTCTTATTATGACATGCCAAAGTCCGACAGACTCCTAGACTCTAACATTGGGAGCGGAGTAGTTCTCATCGACAGGACCCGGTCAGTTTTGGCCAGTCTTTGTTTCAAAATCAAGGGACTGCGATTCTGCTATAATCTCAGGTAATTGCGCTTTCTCTGTAATAAATACTGAAAGAGGTAGCATGGCAAAACTTACGCTCAGTCAGCTTTCGAGCCTTCTGTTCCGTGCGTGCGACGATCTGCGCGGCAACATGGATGCCTCCGAATATAAGGAATACATTTTCGGCATGCTCTTCCTGAAGCGCCTCTCCGATCTGTTTGATCAAGAGCGTGATCAGCTCGCCAAAGATCTGAAGGCAAAAGGCATGGCCGATGATGTCATCGCCGGGCAGTTGCTTAACCCTGACAAATATACTTTCTTCGTTCCGGCAGACGCCCATTGGTCCAAGATAAGGCATCTGAAGACAAACGTCGGTACCGCGCTCAACAAAGCTCTGGCAGATATCGAAAATGCGAACATTGACGCCCTTGAAGACGTGCTCCAGCACATTAACTTCAACAAGAAGATCGGGCAGCGTACGCTTGATGACGATACCCTCTCGAACTTTATCCAGAACTTCGAGAAGATTCCGCTTCGGGACGAGAACTTTGAGTTCCCCGATCTGCTCGGCGCTGCCTATGAATACCTGATCAAATTCTTCGCCGACTCCGCCGGCAAAAAGGCAGGAGAGTTTTATACCCCCGCCGATGTCGTGCGCACTCTGGTTGAGATTGTCGATCCCCAGCCCAACATGAGCGTCTACGATCCTACCTGCGGCTCGGGAGGCATGCTTATCCAGACGCGTGACTACGTTCGCGAATGCGGCGGCGATCCCCGCGACCTTACCCTTGCCGGGCAGGAGAGCATGGGCACCACCTGGTCCATCTGTAAAATGAACATGCTGCTTCACGGCATCGAACATGCCGATATCCGTCAGGAGGACACGCTTCGCCGTCCGCAGCACAAGGATGAGAGTACGGAACTCAAGCGATTTGACCGTGTGCTTGCCAATCCTCCGTTCAGCCAGAACTACATCAAAAAGGATATCGAGTATCCCGGCCGCTTTGCCGTCTGGCTCCCTGAAAAAGGCAAAAAGGCTGACCTCATGTTTGTCCAGCACATGCTCGCCGGGCTCAAAGCAGACGGCAAGATGGCGACCGTCATGCCCCACGGAGTGCTTTTTCGCGGCGGTGAGGAGAAAGAAGCGCGTAAATACTTCGTTGAGCGCGGATGGCTGGAGGCTGTCATCGGCCTGCCGGCTGGGCTCTTTTACGGCACCGGCATTCCTGCCTGTGTGCTGGTGATGAACAAAAAAGACGCCGCCACCCGCAAGCATGTCTTCTTCATCAACGCCGACCGTGAATACCGCGAGGGCAAAGCCCAGAACTTCCTGCGGCCTGAGGACATTTCCAAGATCGTTCATGCCTATCGCACCATGGTAGATGTGCCCGGCTATGCCCGCCGCGTTCCGGTGAGTGAAATTACTGCCGAAGACTTCAACTGCAACATCCGCCGCTATGTAGATAATGCTCCACCACCCGAGCCGCACGACGTTCGTGCCCATCTGCATGGCGGTGTGCCGGTCTCTGAGATCGAGGCGCTTTCCCGCTATTGGAAGAACTACCCCGGTCTGCGCGAGCGCTGTTTTACCTCTCGTCCTGACAAAGGGCTTTATGCCGATTTCTCCCCTGCTGTCACCGACCGCCGTGCATTGGCAGAACTGGTAAAGACCGATCCTGGTATAGCAGTGGCCCATAGCCGATTCCTTGAGACGCTCGAAACCTGGTGGTCAGAAAATGTATCGCTTATCGAGGCGCTTGCTCCCCATAATGGTGAGAAGGGCAATGTCTACGAACTTCGCCGGAATCTGCTTGCCGCTATTTCCACTGCCTTTGCCGGGCAGGACTTGCTGACCGATCATCAGATTCGCGGTGCTTTCGCCCATTATGTTGATGACCTGAAGGCAGACCTCAAGTCTGTAGCTGCCAGCGGGTGGGGGCCTGAGCTTATCCCTGACGCTGATATTCTCGAAAGTCAGTTTCCGGAACTATTGGCCGACATGGAGCAGAAACGCCTGCGACTGGCTGAACTCGCCGCTCTCTTTGCCGCTGCCGATGAAGAGGACTACGAAGACAGCGACGACACCGGTGTTCTGCCTGCCGACGAGGTCAAAACTCTGAAAGCAGAACTCAAAGAGACCGGCGCGCAGGCCAAACTTGCGAAGAAAGAGAAGCGCAATGCAACCGCCTTTCTTGCCCGCGCCAAAGAAGCAGAAGCTAAACTTGCCCGCCACAAGGCACTCGAAGATGAAGGCAAGCAGTTAAAGGCAGAGCTTCGGGCAACCGAGAAAAAGCAGGAAGAACTTGTCGCTGCCGCCCGTGAAAAGATCAACCGCGACGAAGCCCGCCGCGTCATCCTCGACCGCCTGCGTCGTCTTTTGGTGCTGACCTATGAAGGCTACCTCCGTGCCGATCAACGTGTCTGCCTTGCAGCGCTTTCGAACCTGCATGCGAAATATGCCGTGACGGCCAAGGACATTGAGGCCAGGCGTGATGCTGCAGCGGCGAAGCTGAAAGGGTTTCTGGTGGAGTTGGGGTATGAGTGAGTGGGTGTCTCAGGCTTTAGGTGAGTTAGTCGCGTTTCAAAAAGGTCGAAAAGTAGAAACGTCAGAGCATCTTAAAGAGGGGTTTGCACCCTATCTTGGTGCGTCTGCTATATCTGGCGTAATTGAAGAATATGCCGATATGAGGGGCGGAGTTACAGCTTCTATAGGTGATGTGTTGATGCTTTGGGATGGAGAACGAAGTGGTCTTGTAGGAAAAGCTCAACCGGGAGTCATCTCATCCACTGTTGCACGACTTTCTCCAAAAAAAGAAATCGATGGAGAATTTCTGTATTATGCGTTGGATGCCAATTTTGAATGGATTCAAGGTCGTCGCACAGGGACGGGTGTTCCCCATGTGCCCAAAGACTTAAGTCGCATTCTTGTAATCCATTATCCTGAGGACAAAAAAGAGCAGCGCCGAATCGCCGAAATCCTCTCAACTCTGGACAAAACAATTGAGCAGACCGAGGCGCTGATTACGAAGCACCAGCAGATCAAGGCAGGACTGATGCACGACCTGTTCACTCGTGGCGTCACTCCGGACGGCAAACTTCGCCCACCCCGAGAGCAAGCTCCTGACCTCTACAAAGAATCTCCGCTTGGGTGGATTCCGAAGGAGTGGGAGGTGGAGAAGCTTGGCATTCTAGCAGAGATTGTTTCTGGAGTAACGCTTGGGGCAAAAGGTGAAAAAAACGATGAAATTGGAGTTCCGTATCTTCGAGTTGCAAATGTTCAAGACGGGTACTTTGACCTAATGGAAGTGAAGACGGTTCGCGTATCTCGAGTACAATTCGAGAAACTCCAACTTCAATATGGCGATGTGCTGATGAATGAAGGTGGGGACTTCGACAAGCTTGGACGTGGCTCTGTCTGGCAGGAAGAAATAAAGCCATGTATTCATCAGAATCACGTTTTCCGTGTCAGGCCTAAGAATGATCGACTGAGATCATTTTATCTAGCGTTCTGGTCCCAATCTGAGATAGGCAAGAAATATTTTGTGCTGAGTTCTAAACAGTCTACTAACTTGGCATCTATCAATTCTACTCAACTCAAGCGGTTTCCAGTTGCGCTGCCATCATCAAACGAGCAAGAACGTATAGAAACAAGACTATTTGCAATGAATGAGCATCATGCATCGTTGAGAAGACAGCTTGCCAACTTTCGAGAACAAAAACAAGGCCTCATGCATGACCTCCTGACTGGTCGCGTGCGTATTTCGAAAGAGGTTGGTCTGTATGAAATCACGTTCAAAAGAACTTCTTGATCGTGCTATTGCTGCCACGGTGGCAGCGATAGAGATTTACAATAAGCCGGACTTTCTCTATCGCGAAGAAGCCTTTTCGGTGATGGCGGTCAATGGGTGGGAGCTTTTATTGAAGGCCAAGTGGCTGACCGACAACAATAACAATATTCGCTCTCTTTATGTCCGTGAGTTCAAGACGAATCGTGATGGGAAAAAAGGCAAGCAACTCAGAATAAGAACTACGCGCTCTGGTAATCCTTTCACCCATAGCATCGAATACTTGGCAAAGAAGATGGTGCAGGGGAAGGTGCTTGATGTGAAGGCTTGGGACAATATTCAGGCTTTGTTAGAGTTGCGTGATTCGGCGATTCACTTTTACAATCATTCAGGAGGGTTTGCACAACGGTTGCAAGAGATTGGAGCAGCTTGTCTTAAGAATTTTGTTGCTGCTGTCCGAGAGTGGTTTGGTCGCGACATGTCTGAGTTCAACTTCTACTTAATGCCACTGTCTTTTGTCGCGCTTCCTTCGCAGGTTGACGGAATAGTGTTGAATGCTGAGGAGAAAAACTTTCTGGCATTTATTGAGAGCCTGGAATCGGAAGATGATGATGCCGCGTCGGCGTATTCGGTCACCGTCAATATCGACATTAAATTTACCCGCTCTAAAGCTAAGGATGCCTTGGCAGTGCAGGTGACAAATGACCCTAAAGCTCCTTCTGTCAGACTTACGGAGGAGCAGATTCGTGAAAAATATCCGTGGGATTATGACGAGCTCACCAGTGAATGCCGAAAACGATATGCGGATTTCAAGATAGATAAAGAATATCATGATTTGAGAAAGAAACTTTTGTCAGATACAAAATATGGTGTTATTCGTTATCTGGATCCTGGCAATCCCAAAAGCCAGAGGAAGCCATTCTTCAGCCCCATTATCCTCAACGCGCTGGATGGACTGTATGTTAAATCAGAAGGGTGAGGCAAGGAAGCTAATCGGCTGTCCTGAAGTTGATTAGAAGGTGACGGTAATTATGATTGAGACGAATCTGCAACTTAGCGTTAAGGGATTGCCTGAACAAGACGCTTACTCTGTTGGCGGTGCGTTGCATGAAATAATACAAGTAGCAAGAGAGATAGATGAGAAGTTAGATCTTCGCAGGATGTTTCGTATCATCATAACGACGACCTACTCGGCAGAACTCGCTGACCTGTCTTCTGCAACAGCATCCGGTAAACCATTGACTCATACAGATGAAGAATATGCAATTGGTGTCGCGCAAGTCTTAATTCTCCCCAAGGAGGATGGTTTTGAGCTTTTGCCGGTAATAGATGCAAAAATAGTGATGCCTTTGATTTCTGAAGAGTCAACACAGGAGGTGACACTGGCAGAACGCTCATGTTTTCATCTTCTGCACCATGAACTCTGTCATGTCCATGATAACAACAAGAAGATCGAAGCTTTTCCTGAATTGTTGCTCAAGCACTGTCATGTCGGAAAAGATTCATACATTCGCCCATTGGCAGAGGTTTGTTGGTGTGAGTTCATAGCAAACACAATGAGTTCGGCATCAGCCCCTGTGGAAAGTATTCAAGACATGGTGAATAGTCTGGCAGAGGCAATCCTTCGTACGAAGCCGACTTTGGATAAAGCAATTCTTGAATATCGCTATCATGGGGATTTGGATTCTTTGCTGAATATGTTCAGGAGACACGGAGAGTTTCTGATAAAGACGGCTGCCTATGTGCTTGGTTACTTGGAGGGCCGACAAAAGCAGTTATCTGATTTTTCAGTTGCTGCTGCTGACAGTCTGCAAGGGTCATATTTCGAATCGACATGGTCGGCAATGCAAACTGCACTGAAACAAATGTTGGAAAATTATCCGCATGGATGGAAAGATTTAAGTATTTATGATGCCCTTGCGGAGACCATCGAGGGGTATTATGCAGTGATGGGGTTTATACTGCTCGATACCGACTCCGGTGTATACGTTGAAATACCTGAGCGACCTGAAACAGACCCGTTGTTGCATCCGCGCCCTTTTAATAGAGAATCCGGAACTGTTGATTGAGTTTGATGAGTAGCAGAAATGTAAATCATGAGTTTACTTTTATGATATATTTTGAACTAATGGTTTGTAAGTATGGCTAATTGCATAGCCTTAGTATGCTTTCTCTGGTATTCATAAACTCAAGAAATCAGTTTGTAGGTTATAAATAATGCATAGAATAAATATGCAAATAATGATAATATTAAACCAATGAGCGCAGCGAACGAATGCGAATCTCTTGAAAAGTGTCTGCCTGAAGGGCAGGTCGTGGATCGTGCATGGCTGAAAGCGCGGGGATTCGACCGTCCCCGGATAGATTACTACCTGCGTTCCGGGGCACTTGAGACGGTAACCCGTGGTGTCTACCGCAAGCAGGGGCCGCCGTTGAAATGGGAGCACATAGTTTATTCCTTGCAGGAACTGGGGTGTTCAGTCCATGTCGGCGGAAGAAGTGCTCTGGAACTGCAGGGGATGGCGCATTTCCTTCCGTTGCAGGGAATGCGCATACTCACGCTTTACAGCAGCCAAAGACTGCCTGCATGGCTGAAAAAGCTGGATTTGCCGTTCAGCTTTGAGCAGCATTCTCCCAGACTATTCAAAAACATGCCGGAACAGGCAATAACAACCCGCCCATTTGGCCACTGGGATTGGCCCATACGCCATGCTCTGCCCGAACTGGCCCTGCTGGAAATGCTTGCTGAGGTGCGCACGGAAGCAGACTTTTCGTTTGTTGATAAGTTCTTTGAATCTGCGCTGATGATGAGGCCCCAGTTGATACGCGAGCTGTTGCTTCAGTGCACGAATGTGAAGGCAAAGCGGCTTTTTCTCTGGTTTAGCGAACGATATGAGCACCCATGGAAGAAGGTGCTCGATATAACGGGCGTTTCACTCGGAAGCGGAAAGCGGATGATAATAAAAGGCGGAGTGTTGGATAAACAGTACGAAATAACCGTGCCGAAAGGCTTCGCACATGGCGCAGAACCCTTTTTCTGATCAGGTACGGTTGCTGATGCAGTTGCTGCCTTCCGTTGCAAAGGCCGAATGCTTTGCGCTGAAGGGCGGCACGGCGATTAATCTGTTTCTCCGCGATATGCCGCGCCTGTCTGTGGATATCGATCTCGCATATCTGCCGGTTCAGGATCGTGATACGAGTCTGACGGCTATTGACCTTGCCTTGGAGGGCATTGCTTCCGACATCGCCATGCAGATGCCCGATTGTGTAATACAGTTTTCTGTACTCAAGGGCACCGACAAGCGTTTCAAGCTCACGGTGCAGCGGGGCGAGGTTCTGGTGAAGATTGAGGTGACTCCCGTGCTGCGCGGCAGTGTGTATCCTGCAGGCCAGCGAGTGGTGTCGGGCCGAGTACAAGCTACCTATGGTTATGCAAGTATGCAATTGCTGAGCTTTGAGGATATTTTTGCGGGGAAGCTCTGCGCAGCACTCGACCGCCAGCACCCACGGGATATTTTCGATGTCATGTTGTTGCTTGAGAACGAAGGCATGACACCGCGTCTTGTGGATGCCTTTCTGGTCTACCTGATGGGGCATAATCGACCGATGGCTGAATTGCTCGATCCGAAGTTTCAGGATATGAAAGCATTGTTTGATGCCGATTTCGCCGGCATGACGTTTGAGCCGATTTCACTGGACGTACTTGAAGAAGTACGCGAGCGCATGGTGCAGACAGTCCGTCGCATGCTTACCAGAAACGACAGGCATTTTCTGCTGTCGGTCAAGCGGGGCGATGTTGATTGGCGGGAGTTTTCTGTTCCCGACGTGGAGAAATTGCCTGCCATACAGTGGAAGCTGCATAATCTTTCTCGTATGGATGCTGTGAAAAGGGCTGAAGCTGTCAGAAAACTTGAAGCAGTTCTGTCCGGAGAATCACATGTCTGAATATCTCCATGTTGAAAAGCCCTTTCTTGATCAATTGGCCGCTCTGGGCTGGCAGGTCATTGATCAGGGGCAGGGGATTATTCCCTCTGATCCGTCGAAAAGCCTCCGCGATACGTTCCGTGAATGGCTGCTTCCTGATGTTTTCCGCAACGCCGTGCGCGCAATCAACCTGACGGCTGACGGCACGCCATGGCTGACTGACCGGCAGCTTGATGATCTGGCATCCCAAATATTGCGCCAGCCGAACCGGACGCTGCTGGAGGCGAACGAGGCGGTTCAGGCGCTTTTGTTCAAGGCGCAGGTTGATGTGAACGAGACTACCGGAGAGCCGGACCCGGTGGTGCAGCTTATCGACTTTGTTCATCCTGAGCGCAATACCTTTCATGCGATCAACCAGTTCCGCATAGATACGCCCGGCTGTGTGAAGAGCTTTATCATTCCCGACATTGTGCTTTTTGTGAACGGCATTCCGCTGGTTGTCATTGAAGCGAAGATCGGTGATGCAACCACGGCAAACCCGATGCATGAGGCATTTGTGCAGCTTCTCCGGTATCGCAACGGTCGGCCCGAGACAGCGGCGGCAGGGTTGCGTGAAGGGGAGCCGCGGCTTTTCCATACGAATCTGCTGCTGATCCGTACATGCGGGGAGAAGGCGGAGTTCGGCACGATCACGTCAGGGCATGAGCACTTTTATGCATGGAAGGACATCTGGCCGCTCACCAATCGCAACTACACCCCACCGCTCGGCACAGAACGGGAGCAGGAACTGATGATTCAGGGGCTGCTTGCGCCTGCTACATTGCTGGATGTGCTGCGCACCTGCACGGTCTTTATGGACACCGACTCGGGCAGACGGGTGAAGGTGGTCTGCCGGTATCAGCAATATCGCGCTGCGCACCGGATTGTGGAGCGGCTGCGCACTGGAGCAACGTTTGAGGAGCGTTCCGGGGTGGTCTGGCATACGCAGGGTTCGGGCAAGTCGCTCACGATGGTCTTTGTTGCGCGGATGCTGCGGGCTTCGCGGGATCTTGCAGATTTCAAGATCCTGCTGGTGAATGACCGGATCGATCTTGAGGATCAGCTTGCCGGAACTGCAAAGCTGATAGGCGGCAAGGTCAATGTCATTGAGAGTACGGCCCAGCTGCGCGAGCATCTGAGCACCGACGCCTCTGACCTGAATATGGTGATGGTTCACAAGTTCATGGAGCGGGCCGAGGCATTGCCCGCAGCGGTTGCTGAAGCGCTCGGCACGTATGGCACGCTGCCGTCGAGCCAGACATTCGGCGTGGTAAATCCGTCGGATCGCATTCTTCTCATGATTGACGAGGCGCACCGGACGCAGGGTTCGGATCTCGGCGAAAATCTCTTTGAAGCATTTCCCAATGCCACCCGCATCGCTTTTACCGGCACGCCGCTTATTACCGAGCAGCATGGCACGAAGCGCACGGTGAAGCGATTCGGCGAATACATTGACACCTACAAGCTGATGGATGCGGTGCATGACGGGGCAACGCTGCAGATCCTGTATGAAGGGCGCACGGCGGATACGGCATTGCGGGACAAGCATGCTTTTGACACAAAGTTTGAGGATCTTTTCCGGAACCGTTCTGAAGAGGAGCTGCTTGCCATCAAAAAGAAGTACGGGGCTACCGGCGATATTCTGGAGGCTGAGCAGCGAATCGGGGCGATTGCCCGCGATCTTGTTGATCATTATCTCGACAACATCCTGCCCGACGGTTTCAAGGCGCAGGTGGTCTGTCACTCCAAGCTGGCGGCGATCCGCTATCAGAAAGCGATTCGCGATGCTTTGGCCGGCCGGATCGATCGGGAGCGGGTCAAGCCAAAGCCGGATAATGACCTGATCCGTCGCATTGCTTTCCTGAAAGCCGTTGTAGTCGTATCGTCGGACGCGACCAACGAGCTTGCGGTTATTACCGAGGCGCGGAGAGAGGCGAAGCGATGGAATGCAGTCGAGAATTTCTGCAAACCGCTGGATTTTGATGATCCGGAGAAAGACCTGACGGGCATTGCGTTTCTGATTGTCTGCGACATGCTGCTGACCGGGTTTGACGCGCCGGTTGAGCAAGTGATGTATATCGACAAGCGGCTGCATGAGCATAATCTGCTGCAGGCGCTTGCACGGGTAAACCGGGTGGCGAAGAACAAGCACCGGGGCTTTATTGTTGATTATATCGGCATAGCCAACCACCTGATGGAGGCGCTCAGGATCTACTCCGATGAAGACGCAGACGACATCAGGGAAGGGCTGAAGGATCGCCTCACCGAGCTGCCGATCCTGGAAGAACGGTATCGAAGGCTTGTCCAGCATTTTGAGGCTGCCGGGGTGGCTGAGATTGAGCCGTTTGTGAAAGGAACGCTCGGTTCTCCGCAGGCTGATGTTGCGGTGGTGCATAAGGCCGTGGGCACCATGCAGGATATCAAGCGCCGGGCTGACTTTGAGGTCTATCTGAACAAGTTTCTCCAGAGCCTGAACCTGATTCTGCCGCATGCTGAGGGACATGCCTATCGCGGTCCGGCACGGCGCTTCGGCTATCTGCTCAGGATGGTGAAGGAACGCTATAAAGATGACTCTCTCGATATTGCCGATGCGGGTGCAAAGGTCAAGGCATTGATCAATGAGCATCTCGTCGAGTTGGGGATCAATCCGAAGATACCGCCGATAGAACTGCTGTCGGATGACTTCATTGCCAATGTGCAGAAGCATTGCCAGGGCGATCCGGAGGCCAAGGCGAGCGAGATGGAGCATGCGCTTCGCAAGCACTGCACCATCCATTTTGACGAAGATCCGGCTTTCTACAAACGCCTGAGCGAGAAACTGGAGAAGTTGATTCAGGAGCACAAGGACAACTGGGAAGTGCTCGCTGAAGGGTATGAGCAGCTTCGCACCGAAGCCATGGCCGGGCGGACCGAAGCGGTGGAGGGGCTGACGAGAGAGGCGACCACGTTTTATGACTATGTGGTGCAGCTGGCGTTTGATGGCGGAGAGGTGCCGGGTGAGTGCCGGCAGAAGCTTAAGGGGCTGATGGCGAGCATTGTGGAGATACTGCAGGGAACCATCGGCATTATCGATTTCTGGAAAAAGCCGGGCGAGGTGAAGAAACTGCGGGGGAATATCGATACCGAGATACTGCTGACCGGCATCCCCCAGCTTGTCGATCGGCACGAACGCATAGCGGTAGAGATCGTAAAGCTTGCGGAAAAACGCCATGCGGAGCTGACGAAATGAGCGCCCGACGGAACAGGGATATCTCCTACGAAGTTGTGCGCAGTCGCCGGACGACCGCTGATATCGTGATTGAGCGCGATGGTCGGGTGCTGGTGCGCGCTCCGCAATCGATACCTGACGAGCGTATAGAGGATATGGTTGAGGAGAAGCGCTACTGGATATACAAGAACCTTGCAGAGTGGCGCGACCTGAATGCTACCCGCGTTCTGCGGGAGTACCGGAACGG
The DNA here is from genome assembly GCA_035477855.1 of Dissulfurispiraceae bacterium. GTDB lineage: Bacteria > Nitrospirota > Thermodesulfovibrionia > Thermodesulfovibrionales > Dissulfurispiraceae > JAAYUK01. The sequence continues at coordinate 2,005 of DATIKF010000343.1, read as the reverse complement.
CGAGGGATTCCTCTATCTGGGCCGATCATATCGCTTATTGCTGGTAGCCGCACAGGAAGAGCCGCTGCTCCTGAAAAACGGACGCTTCTGTCTGCGCCGGGACCTGGTGGACAAGGGTTCAATGAGGGCTGCGAAGACCGCATTCCGGGATTACTTCATAGCTCGTGGGCAAGAGCGCATTACCCAGCGCGTGAACTATTTCGCCCCCAAGGTCGGCGTTGCCCCAGCGGACATTAATGTGCGGGAACTCGGCAATCGCTGGGCCTCCTGCTCACCAAAAGGCAATCTTGCCTTTCACTGGAAATGCATGATGGCGCCGATCACGATTATCGACTATATCGTGGTTCATGAACTCTGCCACTTCCATCACCTGGACCACACCGACGCCTTCTGGAACGAGGTGGACAAGATCATGCCGGTCTGGCGCGAGCGGAAAGAGTGGCTGCGAGTGAATGGGGCGGGGCTGGATGTGTGAGGGTCAACCGGCATGCAAAATTGACCCGGGATCGGCGTCCAATTATGACCCGCCCAGAGTCAATATTACTGCTTATAAGTCAACAAAATATGATATTCACAGCCGGGGCAAATTTGAACGCCGATTATCAGAAAAGGCAGAAATAATAGACTATCTGCGTATTCTGATCGAACCCGAACAGTCATTCCGATAGAAAGCGAACACCGATTCCGATAGAAGCCGAACACTTTTTGGGGTGATCGGAACAGGTGTTCGGAATCGATCGGAACACATCCCGAAAGTTCTCTGACGCAAGCATAGCGAGATTTGACTGTGATAAAATCGTGATAAAAAGGCATCAAAAACGATCAAAAACGATACAAATCCATAGAAATCATAAAATGCTGCGAAGCTAGAGCTGGAGCTGTTTTAGGTAGTATTTTCAAGGCCTTGCGTAGTGGTTCAGAAGCCGTTCGCAACGTGGGGGCCGAGGGTTCGAATCCCTTACCGTCCACCATTAAAATCAATCAGTTGCAATTTTCCAGTCTGTGCGAAAACACTGATTATGATAATTTCTCATAATCAGCACCTTACAGCAGCCCGATTCTGCTCCCCAGAGTCGGGCTTTTTTTTGTTCAGTTTCTCGTCCAAAATATCCACCGCCTTGGATTTGTGGCCTCTTGCGAGGTGTGCGTATCGCAAAGTCATCGTGACGTCAGAGTGACCGAGCAGTTCCTTGACCGTGGTGAGATCAACGCCATTCATAACAAGCTGTGATGCAAACGTGTGCCGCAGGTCGTGGAACCGGAAATCCTCGATCTTTGCTTTGGTGATGGCTCTGCGGAACATCTTTTTGATGTTCACATACGGCTTTTGCGTTTCCTGATTCAAAAAGACATAGCCGCCGGCAAACTTGGATAGCAACTGCAGCATGATCGTACGCAGGGTTGCATTCAGTTTGATCTCCCGCCGATCGCCATTCTTCGTCTTATCAAGCAGGATAAGATTGTGCGTGAGATCAACATGCTTCCATTAAAGACTCAGCATCTCTCCCCGGCGCATGCCGGTATGAAGTGCTGTTATGACGATAGGTCGAAACGACTCATCGCAACAATCAATCAGTCTTTCAATCTCTTCAATCGACAGAAATCGGAGCCGCTTGATCTCACCTTTGAGCTTGGTCTTTGCGAAAGCCATGTCGACAGCAGCTTGGGTAGTCATGCCAATATCCACGGCATGCGAGAACCTTGTGCGGAGTACTGAGAGAACACGGTTGATATATGCGTTCGCATACGGCTGTCCGTTTTTCTTTCTGTGTGCCAACATCATAGACTGGAAGTCAAGTATGACCCGCAGGGTAATCTGAGAGACCTTATATCCTTTATCTTGTGGCAGTAATGGATTGGGCCAGTCGGCGGGTGTTGTCGTGGAGGCTGAGCAACACAATGGACAACACATTTTGCTGCGAAGCCCTTGAAGAAGCAATACAGCGATATGGTCGTCCTGAGATATTCAACACCGACCAGGGCAGTCAGTTTACGAGCACGGATT
>DATIKF010000342.1:0-28127 GCA_035477855.1 Dissulfurispiraceae bacterium | reverse complement strand
AGCCCCTGTGTTGGTAACAATTAATATACCTCCATCGCCGACCTGAATATTAATAAACGACAACGCCCTGTTGTTGTTGAGTGTAAGCAGCGCTTTGAGGCCAGCATTCATATCCCATATAGGGTTAGCTTGCGCCAGGGTAACCACCCCCGGGTTGGCCTGGCGGCGCTCGGCTTCGGTTACAAAGCGGAGTGTAGAGCTGGTTACGATCATCGAAGCCGGGTGCGTGGCAGGGTGTATGTAATTATTCGCGTTTTCGGCCACCCCGTCTAACTTAATTTTATCATCCGAACTCATTAGCCCGTCTGATAAATCGTTGGCCAAATCAGTGGATGCCTTGTTGTTCCATAAATTTTTCTCTGTCTGGCTCACAAACTGAAGCAACCCATCCTGCAGGGCATCTCTGAGTGGAAACAACATGTTGTTTGCAATGATAGCCGTAGGCGGCAGGCTGCCTGATACATGCCGGAGAACCAGCCTGCGGTCAAGGTAAACATTATGTTGCTGGGCGTTTTGAAATGTAAGCTGGCCTGTCGGGTCGTAGTGGTCTGCCCGCTCCCAGTATAAGGTGTCGGTAGCGGGGGCGGTAAATGAAGCCGGCTCTACATTAAAAAGCTCGCCATTATGATAAATTACCCCTTTTGTAACGCTTACCGATGTGCTAACACGCGTAACCACCGCGCCGAACAACCTGTAGGTGTTGCGGCTAACGGCCATAGCCCTGCAAATGGCTTCAATGCTTTCAATAACGCCGGCTTCGTGCCACCGGAAGTTATCAAGCAAATCGGGCATGCCGCCATTTATGTTCGTGATCAGTTTTTTCATTATAATACCATTTAAAGTCTTTTTATATCAAATTTTTTGGTCGCGATACGGTACTGCTCTACCTTGCGACGGAGCAGGGTTGTTTCAACCGGTGATTGTTCGGGTGCAAACGGCACATAAACCATAAAATCAAAATCAATAATTTGCACTATCAGCTCTGCTTGGTTGTGCGCAAAAGCCATCACAGGGTTGTTTTCTGATTTGTTGTGTTTAAAGAAGGCTGTCTGGCTCTCTATCCGATTAAAAACATACCGTATTGAGATAAAGGCGCCAATCCGTACCCTGATGCGCCGCAAGGCAGGGTCGAATAGGTCGTTTAAGAGCCTTTCTAAGTAAATACGCTGGCCGGTCATGTTTATATCGCGGTTTGATTCGATGCGCCACTGCAGTAATTCGTGCCTGATTGCAACAAAAGGCTCTGTTAATGCACCAAGCCACGCCCGCATGCGGATGCCTCTGACAAAGGAAGGTAGAAGCCATGCCACAACCTCTGCAAAACCGGTATTTAGAAATCTGTTATTCATAAGCAAAGTATTGAATCGAGCTGTTTGCCTCATCTAACACCATGTGTCCGGCGAATGGTATGTACTCGCGCCCTGTGGGCGCAAACGGTAATTGGCCATAACGCCCCTCCGACGCTTCTAAAACAAGGTCTTTTACTCCGGCCACCGACTGTATGGCATCAACAAAGCGCTGTATATTTAGCCGCCCGTTAAACGGGAGGTTGCTTATAAATCCGTTAATTGCTTCCGTTACCGGGAATAGGCTGCTGTTTGTAACCAGCGACCCGTTGGGGTTGATTATCAACCTGTCATAATACACCCTCAATACTATGCGCATCAGATCGGGGTCTTCTGAAACCAAGGCTATTTTCGTTCCCGGATAGGCCATATCTGTCATGTATGCCATAAAAGAGCTTAGTTGCATAGGGCTTAGTTTTGTGGGGCGACCCTGTAAGTTGAGCGTTGCAATTTTAAACTGCAGGGTATCATCTATTACGACTACGGCTGCCCGTTTGATTATCTGCTTTTCGGCGTCAACCACCGCATAGCTGTATTTCGAGCCATTCCAAATTAGCGTGTCGCCAAACTGAAACTCCATAGCAATGCGATGATACCATCGCAGGGTGCCATAATGCAGGCTTTCGACTATTGAGTTTACTTCGGCCTTATGTTTCTCAAACATGGCATCGAGCAACCAGGCAATAACAGCCACAATATAAGCCCACATGCGCCAAACGGCTAAACGCGAGCCGCTGGCATTGTCGTTCAGGTATCGCTGGCTGTTGTCGTTGAGCGGCGCAAGACCCGAAAGCTCGCTTTTGCCTTCTTTGGCTTGTATTATCAAATCGTAAAAATATCCAATGCTCCTTGCCATGTATTTAGTGGTTTACGGGGTTGATACCCTTGTTTTTAAAGAAATTCACTACGTCCCTGTCAATCAGCTCGGCCCTGATGATCAGCTCCTGGCCGGACGCCAGTTGAAGGCCGTCCAGGTTATTGTCGTCGCTCAGCCACAACACCCCTTCGGGATGCCCGTATTCCTGAAGGGCTATATCGAATGCCGTTTGGCCTGTTTTTACTGTTATACGCTTCATCTCAATCACTGGCTGCTTATGTTTATTACCCCATCAGCGCTAATCTTCACTATTGCGTTTTGTAACCCCTCCAATATAAGTTGCAGTTTTATGTCGCGCTGCATAGCGGAGCGCCTCTGGAGGCTCAATGGAGCGTTTCTCAACATGGCCACCCCAACTCCTGCCGTGGGTGCGTTTTTATACTGGCCTTTGTTGGCCAGAAGCAGGTGTTCTATGTGCTGCTCATTGCTTTCGCCCTGCAAAAAATCGCCGTTTGTTATCACAAGGTCGCCCTCAGGCATGCTTATGTCTTTCATGGCTAATCTAATTAATCGTGCTTGTAAGGTTGTTGGCTGCCACCACCGGGCCTCCGGCGTTGCTCAGCGCTGCCGCCACTACATGCGCCGGCGTGGCTGTTATGTTGGCTTGCCTCACGTAGCTGTCAATGGCATCGGCTATCCTGCCGGCAAGGGTGTCAATAGCCTGCGCCTGGTTGTCTTCCTGGTCTTTCACGGCGTTGAATGCCGCCTTTATGTCGTTTTTCAACTGCAGCTTGTTAAGTGGCATTTTTACTCTGTTAAAAGGTTATTTAAACGCGTATTGAGGTTGGCAAACTCTGCTATATTTATTGGCGCTCCGCTCGGCCCTGCCGGGGTGGTTACCGTTAGGGCTTGTATGGCGGCGTAGGTGTCGGCCAGCAGCTTTTTAAGGCTCTCGGCCTGCGCCCCGCTGCCCCGGCGCATGACCATGCCTTGGGCTGTAATCTCCAGGTAGCTGTCTTGTATGCTCACCTGCAGTTTTTCTAACTCGCCGGCGGCTACTACAAAGCTGCTCTGGGGCAGGTTGTCGATCAGGGCAATTAAAACCATGCTGCCGGCTTTGGGGATGGCTACAAAACCGCTCTGGTCGCTCACCACAGCCCTGAGCCTTACCTCATAGCGCGTGGGGCGCCCTGCAATGGCCACCTGGCAGGTCATAGCGCCGGTATCAACGCTCTCAACCTTGCCGGCAACCACTTGCACGGGTATGGCCTCGTCAACAATGCGTTTTACGACCTGTTGTATATTCATGCCTTTGGCCCAAGTTTAATTTTTTGTCTGTAGCCGCCCACTCCGAATGAGTAACTTACGGCATCAACCCAGTACCGTCCGCTTGTATCAGACTTTTCGTTGTTAATCAATTCAATAATATCGCCATGCTGCACAAATGGCGCCCCAAAGCAGGTCATACTGCCCCGGTAGCCATCGTGCTTCAATCTTTCCATTTCCCTTTCGGCGGCCTGACGAAGGGCGGCCATGGGCAGGTTGTAGAAGTTGAGGCTGCGCTGTTCGCCATCGGCATCGCCAAGGCGCACCTCGGTCTTGCTGCCGTCGGGGTTGTTGCTGGTGGCTATTACCTGCAGCCTTATATCTTCTTTACGCCGGTATTGCAGATCGTGTTCGATAATGCGGTTAAAATTGATGGTATGCCTCGATGCCGTTTGGGTGTCATATACCCTGCCAATAACCAGCACGCCCTGCCTGAAAAAGCCATACAAGCCAAACTGCTCGCGCAGGCTTTGCAATATCTTTGCCTGGCTGGCATTGTCAATCTGGTAATTACCTATGGCCGTGTCTAATATCCGGGTTTCATACCCTTTGAAGTGTTTGTTTACCAGGTCTTGCAGCTTCGCATCGCGCAGGCTGTCGGTAATATTACTTTGCTTCAGCTTCCAGGCTTCATCCTCGCACAAAATCTCAATGGGCACCTTTGGCGCAACACCGGCCACATAGCCGGTAAACACACGATGCATATCGTTATCGTAACCACAGTTTACAGCCACCGGATCGCCGGGGGCAATCAGCTCGCGCAACCGGGTTTTATCTACCTTCAGGTTGGCCGGCAGCTGCACGCGGGCCGTGTCGGTGAGCAGCTCCCATGAGCTTTGCACCTCGATCCCGTGCGCATAGCTAAACTCGAAGCTCCCAATTATGATATGGCTGGTAAGGTTATACATTTTGCTTCAGCTCTATGGGTTCGTTGCTCACTGCAGTAAATTCGTATGCAGCCACATTCATGTGCGGGCTGTGGGGCAGCGACCAGTCTAATATCACCAATTCGAAAATATCCAGGGCATTGAGCTGCTGGTGTGTAACTGCCAGCGGCGCTTTAAAGCGCAACATTTGTTTAAGGCGCACTACTTCCTCCTCCGGCCATCCAAACCCCTTGCGCGCCAACAGCCCCCTTACCTTTATTATGTAGTCGCCATTGGCAATAAACTCCTTCACGCTTCCATCCAACCCCTGCAAATGGGTAAGTATCACCCTGCGCTCGTTGCTAACTGCTGTAAGGGCGCTATCCAATAGGAGAGGGTTACCGGCCTCACCATGGCTCAACTCTAATGGCATCCACATGGGCAGCCCCTCGAACCAGGGGCTTTCGCCGAACACCTGCTCGGCGGCCTCGTGCATGGCGGCTGAGTACTCCGGCTCGCTCTCGGCGCGGAGCGCCCTGTTTATGGCCGCGCTTGCCAGCGGAAGGTAGCCCCTTATGCCGGCAGCCCGCAACAGCTCGGGTATGGTAAATTGAAAGGTCGCCATCGTATTAACTTATTGCCAGTTCAGTGTCCCTTACTGCGCCAATCAACGCCTCGGCCACCGCCTCGCGTATCTTATCCATCAGGGCGGGCAGGTTGCCGCTATGGTGTATGTTTATGTCGCGCACCAGGTTCTCGATGCTAATATTATTGTTGCGCACCTGGCTGCCAGCTGTCGCCCCGCTCACCCTGCTGAGGCTCTCGCCTATACCTGCCCCTGCGGCAACAGGCACGACCGGTTCCGGTATTACCGAAGTAGCACCTGCAGGGGTTTTAACCCCGCCTTTAGTAGTGAGCTCAGCTTCAACCTCTATCTTTTCCTTTTTTCCAAACCCCAAAAAATCCTTAATATTACCCCACCACTTCACAATGGTATCGGTTATGCGTTTTATCCACCCGGTGAGCCATTCCCAAAACTTCATAAAAGCGTCTTTAAACCCCGGTATTATGCCATCAATAAAATTAAGTATGGCATTTCCAATGTTTACAAAAAACGCCCGTATCTCATCCCAGAAATGTATTACCAAGGCTGCAACAATGCCAATGGGGCCTGTTAACACCAACAGCCAGTGCCCCCATTTTTTCAACCAATCTACCACTTTACCCATGTTGCCGGTAAGCCACACGATGGCGGCCACCAGGGCGCCTATGGCTGTTATCACTATACCTATAGGATTAAGTTTCATGGCCAGGTTCAGCAGTACCTGTGCGGCTGCCGCTACCTTGGTTTTTACCGACAGAAACGCCTTTTGCTTGCCGAGCCATTGCGCTGCCTGCCCCAATGCCGTCATGGCAGGAGCTGCTGCCGTGATACCCATAGTAAGCGACGAAAGCACTTGTACAGCCGGCAAAACCCCGCCGATAAAACCCCCGAAACCTATCTTCAGATCATCAATGCGGGCTTGCAGCCGGGCGAAGGTGTTGGCGAGGGTGTCGGTGCGGATTTCGGCCTGTTCGGTGGCAACCTGGGTGCCGGTTACCTTGTTAGTCATCTCGGCAACTGCATCGGCATTGGCTATCAGATACTGCACTGCCCCGATGGATGTTTCGCCAAATGTCTTTACCAGAAATTCAGTATTACGAAGCTCCGGTTGCAGGCTTTTCAACACATCACTTAGGGGCACTTTCGTAAAATCAACACCAAGCTGGGTTTGCATACGCACTATTATGTTGCGCAGCTGGGTGCCCGCCTCACTGCCGATAATGGCGTTCTGGCTCAGCACCTGGGTTATCCCCGCGAGGTCTTCTATTTGCAAGCCGGCGGCGCTGGCTGTTGCTCCTGCAGTTTTGAAGGTCTCGGCTAATTGTGGTATCTCGGCCGCCCCGTATTTAGCGCCGGCAGCCATCACATTGATTACCCGCGAGGCATCGGCGGCCTCTAAGCCAAACTGATTGATGGCGCTGGCCATGCTGGTAGCTGCCGAGGGCAGGTCGATGCCTGCCGCCTGCGCCAGGGTAATGGTTTCCCTCTGTAGTAGCTTCAACCCATCTATACCCATCTTTTCAACGCTAATCTGGCTGGCTAACAGCTTAAAGGCCTCCGTGGCCTGGTTTGCCCCAAGGCCGCTCTGCACTCCCACTTGACGGGCGGTGCGTGCGAGGTCTTTCAGGTCGTCGCCCGCGATGCCGGTTATGGCGTTAAGGTCGGCCACGCCCTGCTCAAAAGCCATTATAGGCGCCGTAACGCCTTGAAGCACCTGGTGAAAGTTTTGAAACGCCTCGCTGATGGCCACCAGGCTGATGCGCTCAACCTGCTGCTGCATGTTGTTGAAGGTGGTAGTGCTGGTATTGTCAACCTGGTTTACCTGCACATTCAAATCCTTGAAATTGGCCTTCAGCTCACCCACAAACGCGGCAATATTACCCGTAAATTCAAATTTTATCTCGGCTTTCTGGCTCATTATCAATTATTGTTTATATTTGCACAAACAAACAACTGCTGTGTCATGATGATACGCGAGTTAACAGTTTTCCTTGCAATGGCCATTTTTATGGTTCTTTTACTCATCGCTGCATTCAGTTACTTTTCCTCTTTTTGGGATATTTTTACTTTTATGCTGGGCAGTCTGTTTATGCTTTTGGCTTTAATGGGCTCTTACATTGAGTATATCGACCGCTTTGTAAACAAAAGACGCGGCTAACAGCACCCCTTTTATTTTCGTCCCTTTTTGCCGCCAAACAGAGCGCTAAGCAATTCGGCCTGGTTCTTGAGCCTCCACCCCTCCAACCATGCAGCCTGGTTAAACAATCGCGCCCACTCTTCATCTTCCAGGGCTCCCGGATCAATGCCAAAGTGGGCGCGTATCAAGGCATTGCCTTTCTCAAGCTCGTCCGCCTCGTCGCGGTCGCTTATATTCCAGGAGCCTACAGCTTTTTTATGGTGCTGGCGCGTATGGTTACCAGTTTGCCAAGGCTCTGCATGCAGCTAAGGCGGGCCTCGTCGCTGTCTTTTATTACTTGATCGCCGCCCAGCCAGCAGCTCTCCAATATGATATTGGCGCCCTTTACAGGGTCGCTCTCCATAAAGCGCGCCGATGCGCTTATGGCATCAATGCCGGGCTTCTTAAAGTAGGCAGCGGCCTTTTGCTCGCCCTCATCATCTAAGGGCACCTCAACCAAATACACATCGCCCCATCGGCTTTTCCACTGGTTGAGCTGCGCCTGGGTAATACCCCCGGGCAGCGTATCCTGCAAGCCGATACTTTCAACAGGTTTTTTCTTTGCCATTTTTAAATCCATTCGATATGCGATACCACCAACTCGTGCTGTACCTCTATTACGGTGTCCCCCTGGCTCATGTCGCGCTTGTTGTTGGTAAACTCGCAGTTGCGTATTACGTGGGTTACAAGCTGATCGCTCGCGCTCACAAATGAAACCACTATATCAAACGGGGCTATGTCTTGCAGCCTTTTGCCAATACCCAGGCTGCGCTGTATGGCCTCGGTTTCGTAAGCATGCAGGGTAACGCTGCATGTAGCCTCATACCTGCCAAGGCCGCGGCTCACAGGCATAGCGCCGGCCCCGTAGTTATTGGCTTTCTCCTGCTTGTCTTCATAAGCAATAGCCGTAATACCTGTAACGGTGCGGCCAAGTATGTTGGCCCTTATACTCGCCCAACTGTGGCGTGTTCCGTTTATTAATGGTCTGTCCATTGTAGGGGTTTTAAGGGGTTAAAAGGGGTTTACAAATCCGATGGTTACAGAGATACGGCGGGCAGTACCTGTGGGCACTATGCTGAATGCAAGCTGCAGTTCGCTGCTGCTTAAAATATTCTGCGCCGGGTCAACAAACACATCAATATCGCTCACTTCGCCGTTAGAAAGCATGGCCTCCAGCGCCCGCCGTCCTGTGGTCTCGTAGCTTTTTATCACCTCCGGGGCAAGTTGCCCGCTATCGGAGTCTATTTGCACCGGCGACCCTAAGCGTGGCAGCAGGGCCGCGCGTATATTGCGCACCGCCTTGTGTATAGTGCGGTTGTTTTCAATATAGGCAAAGTCGCTCGTAGTTTCCGTACAGGTGTGGCTGTCGTTCAGGTATATGCCGGGGGTTCCTGTATGAGCTACAAAAAACACAGCGCCTGCCTGGTTTGCATTATTTATATTGCCCTGGCTTACGGCGCTTAAGACCACACCTCCCAAGCCTATGGTGTCGAGCGAGCCGCCTGCAAGGTTAAAACGTTCTACCCATGCCACGCTCTCGTTTACCCTGGCCTTGCTAACCGCCCCAAGCAGGGCGCCAATGGCTGCATAACCGGCATTGTTGGCGGCTATACTCATGGCCTGACCAACCATAACCGTTACATTAGGGGCGTTGAGATTGCGTAGATTAGCAACTGTGGCCGGATTAAATCCTTTGCCCTCCAACAGCACCTCCACAGGACGGTGTTGGGTATATTCTTGGTCAGCAAGTTGCTGACCCGCTGCAATTGCCAACAAAGTCGCATCCCACAAATTTGGGGTACCCGGCGGTGGGTTAAAAGCCACCCCAAGCTGCCTTATGTTGCCGTTGGCAGCAAGCAGAAGGTTATGGGCATGCGGAGGGGTAGCCCCCGGGCTGAGCATATTGGCATAAGTTACAGTGCGGGCAACCAACATGATATACAACTCCCCGTTGGGGTTCAGCCTGAAAAACTCTTTAATATGCTCATACACCAGCAGGTTGTTGGCGGTGTCGTATTCTGGGTTTAGGCCCAACACAAGGGCATCATCCAGGCCCGCCAGCCTGTATGTGGTATTAAGTTGCGCGCCAGCCGAAACAGCAACGCCGTTGGCCAACAGGCCGCTTGTCATATCCCCCTCCGGAGAGCGGCGACTAAGTCCCCCGCTAAGTTTGGTTATTACTACTTCGTTCATCTTTTCTTTTTTTGTTGAATGGTGGACTCTGATTCAGGCTGGGGTTCAGGTTCAGGCTGGGGTTCAGGTTCAGGTTCAGGTTCAGATTGGGTTGAAAACCCTAAAGTAAAAAGTTCCAGGCCGTTGCGCCTGGCATGTTCATGGGCAAGGCTACGGGCTTTTTCTAAAAACAGGTGTCCGTCGGATGTTCCGTACAGGGTTTCGGGCAGGGGCTCGCCAAGGTCTTTTTTGGCTTTGGCCATAAGCTCCTTCTTTGTGAATGTTTTATTTTTCATTTCCGTCTGAATTTTAATATAACAATGATTACCGCAATGATAACTCCCAGCGCTACCAGGGTGTTCAAAAGCCTTTGCAGCCTGCCGGGCGGCCTGGGAGGCGGCGGGTCAAGAATCACCGGCATAGCTACCCGTATGGTGTCGCGAACAACGATGGTATCGCATAGCGCCATAATGTGCAGCATCTCGTACTTATCCCTCCAGTACCTAATCCGGGCGCGGCTATGCGGACTTTCTACCCACACCGTATCGCCCGGTTGCATCAGCAGCAATGTGTCTATTTGCAGGGCAGTTATGATGCTATCGGGCGGCACAACCACCTCAAAGGGTGCCAGCAGGGTGTCGGTTGAGGTACGGCCAAACTTAGCCACGCAACGCTCGTAGCTTATGCACGATGCCGGGACAAGCGCAACTATTACCACTATCGCAATCAGGGCTGTTTTATTTAATATCATGGGCATCGTATTGCTTCTCGAGTTCTTTTATCCGTGTTACAAGCGACCGGTTCTCGCGTTTAAGGCTTTCCACAACCACTTTGAGTTTTTCAATTTCTTTTTGATGGTTTTCGTTTTCACTGCGCAAGCTCGTTAAGTCTGTGGTTACTGCCTTGTTTGCTTCCATGAGCTCGCGCGTCATCCCCTTGAAGTGCCCGGCAGTCTCCTGCCACATCTCGATGATTTTCTCCAGGTTTCCAAGCTCCACAGTCTTGGCCTCTGCCCTGTTTTTTCGCCGGGCGAAAACCCAACCACCAATCCCTGTGGCCAGCGATGCAGCAAATAATATGATGATTTCGTTTAGCATTACCAGGTAATTTAAGTGGGGCGGCCCGCTTGAGCCGCCCCTTTGCGGCACTTGATTATTGATGCCGTTTTAGCTCACCGCATATTATATGTTATGTTCGGGCCGAAAAGATACCGCCGATAAACTTCTGTCTGAATGGCAGCGCCAAGGCGCGCATCTGGAAGCCAAGCACGTCGCCGCGCTCGCCCGGGTCTTTCATCCTGGCAAACATCTCGATGGTGCCCTGGGCGCGCATCACCTCGGTATTGATAAAGGCGATGCTGGCAGGGGTGTCGGTGGTAGGCGCGGCAGCCGACCCAAAGGCTTTTTTGGCGCCGGTGCTGGCGTTGTACAGCGGTGTTTGGCTGTATTTATACACCTTGAAGCCAAACAAGTCGAAACCCGAAGTCGTGCCCAGAAAGCCTTTGAAGAGCTTCGCATCCTCATCGGCCAGCTGGCGCAGATGTCGCGGGTTCATTACCAGTACGCGGCTTCCCTCGGGCGCATCGATTTCGTCGAAGCGCGTGGCAAGATCCAGAATGTCCTTCAGGGTAATCACCCTGAAGCCGTCCACCAAAGCCCCGCTTGTTGCAATAACAGGGGTTTGCGTTGTGTTGGAGTTAGGCGCATAGGCATGAGCCGCCCTGCGGCTAAAAAAGTTGAGCAGGCTGTTCTTATGCCCTGCCAACACGCTCTGCATCTTGTTGTACGCGCTTTCGATCTCCTCAATATTGCGCACCAGGGTGTTCTCTGTATCGTATGTGTCTAATGGCAATGCAAGCGGTATATCTTCGCGACGGGCAAACGGTATTGGATAAGTAGTATTATTAACAAGCACGTTAGGGTCAACGCCCGCTTCGGCTAAGTTTATAGTGTTATTCTCAACAAACTCATCCATGCCCCGCGCCTCGCGCAAGAAGCTCCAGTCGGGGTAAAACTTTTCGAGGATTTCGGCAATCCATATTTCTTTATTCACCCCCGCCATAAGCCCGGTGGCTCCTTTGGGTATCAGCGCGAGGGCATTAAGCCCGCCAACCGTCCAGAGCGGGTCAACGCCCAATACGGGAGCGATGGCAACGCCCATAACAATGTTGAACAATATACTCGTAAAAAGGATAATAATTGTTTTCATTTAAAAAAATTTAGGTGTTAAATACTTCTTCTTACCTGGCTTTTTCCAATAAGCTCGGCATAATCGCCGGGTTTGTCGGCTTTGAGCTGCAGCAGCCCTTTGGGGTCTTCCTTGCGCCATTTCTCAAAATTCCAACCCTCGCGCTGGCTCAGCTCGGTGGGTTTGCCCGTGGGCTTCACAATGTCGGCTGGTTTGGCGGGCGCCTGCATGCCATCCAATATGGCCTTAACGCCATCATAGTCTTTCTCTGCTAAGCTTTTGTATTGCACTGCCTGCCCGACTTTGATTCTGCCGCTTTGCGCTGCCCCGTCAATAAGGGTGTCGATAGCTGCCTGCCTGGCGTCGTCCGCTTGCTGGCGAAGATTGATTAACTCTGCCTGCATCGCCTCGATGCCCTCATTAAGCGCATCTTCGGTGTAGCCGTCGGCAAGCCCCATATTCTCTAATAATTTTGGTTTAATCTTCATTTTAAGTTGGTTTTTATGGTGTTTCACTAAAACGCTATTTAGATTCAATTTCAATTCTGCCTCGGTGAACTCATGGCCATCGGCATCGTACAACTTCAACGCATTGCTGTTGCTGGGTACGGCGCATAGCGATGCCTCGCACAGCCGGCTCTCCAATACCACCGCGATCTCGCCTCCATTAGGTTGAAGCTCTACTCCTAACTTCTGTATCTGTATGCCTACCGATACGCCTTTCAGGTATCCACCTTTAACTTTCTTTTGCGTCTTTATGGCCTGCTCGTCGTCGGGGTCAAAATCGGCCTCGGCAAGCAGCCGCCCGCCTTCCTTGCGCAGGTTCATCCAGCGGCCAATGAGTTGCTCCCGCTTATGCTCCAACAGCATAACGGGGTTGCGCTCAAAGTCGGCGGTGTTTATGCCGGCGGTCAGAATACGCAGGCCGTAACTGTTGATGGTTTCGTCTGATAATACAAATGTGTGCACCTGCATTGGGTTTATAGGCAAAATTGAAGGGTTTTTACCTGGTGAACAAATAAAAATCTAAGCATTTATGAAAAATCATAAAGGGTTTACTATAAATCATAAAGGCCTAATTTTTAATTTTCTAACAATGTATTTAGCTTGCACTTTTGTAGTATGAGTAAGCAACAAGAAAAAGTGATAGCCAAGGAGCTGTATGTCAACTCCCGTTTGAGCCAAAAAGAGATAGCCCAACGGGTGGGCGTGCGCGAAGCCACCATGAGCCGCTGGGTGGTCGAAGGCGGATGGGAAACCTTGCGCACTGCCGGCAGCATTACCCGCAAGGCTTTGCTGCAGAAAGCCTATCAAAACCTCCAGCACATAAATCAACACATCGAAACAGAGTGCGGGGGGTTACCCAACAAAAAGACCTTAGATGCTAAAAACGCTATTATTCGCGAAATACAAACGCTTGATAAAGGCGACAGCCTGGCGCTGACTGTGGCCATCATGGAAGATTTTCACACATTCGTAACACGAGTAAAACCATCGTTGGCCAAAGAGCTGGTAAACCTGCAATTAGAGTTCTTAGAAACAAAGGTAGGCCATGAAACAACCAACCATTAAAGACCGCCAGGCTATTGAGCGCTTCAGGGAAAGGGTTGCTTTTATCAACGAAAGCTCGGGCGATGTGCCTGCCGACGAAACCCGCGACCAAAAACTCAAGCGCATAAAGAAGCTGCAGGCCGATTATAACGCCTTTGTGGCTTATTATTTTGGCCACTGGGCCAGCGTGCCAAGCGGGGCGTTTCACATAACTGCCGCCAACCGGCTTTACGCCGACACAAACATAATGGCTGTAATGGAATGGGCCAGGGCGCACGCCAAAAGCACCCATTTTAATGTAATGATACCCCTGTGGCTCAAAGCCCGAAGCGCAATGAAGGTAATGGTGCTGGTAGGCAAAAACGAGCGAAACGCCGCAACCCTTCTCGGCGATATACAAGCCGAGCTTGAAAACAACCACCGGTACCTGCACGACTTTGGCCAGCAAATGAAATATGGCAGCTGGGAAGAAGGCCGTTTTGCTACTAAGGACGGATGCGGCTTCTTCGCACTGGGCCGCGGACAATCGCCCCGGGGGCTGCGCCACCGGCAGCACCGCCCCGACTACATCGTGCTCGACGACGTGGACGACGACGAGCTGTGCCGAAACCCCGACCGCGTACGCCAACTCACCGAGTGGGCGCTCAAAGCCCTCTACTTCGCCAGCGATATGGGCCGCGCCCGATTTGTGGTCGTAGGCAACCGCATAAGCAACAACTCGCTGGTAGCCAACATTGCCCAAATGCCCGGTGTATGGCACTACAAGGTTAACGCAATAATGAACGGCAAACCCGCATGGCCAGAAAAATACACACTCGAAGAGATTGAAGCAGTGGCCAAAAAACTGGGATACCGCAATGCCCAACAAGAGCTGTTTAACAACCCAATTACCGAGGGCGCCGTGTTTAAACAAGATTGGTTGCTCTACGAAAAATTACCACAACTGCACGAGTTTAAAAACCTCGTAAGCTATTGCGACCCCTCGTTCAAAAACTCGGCCACCAGCGATTACAAAGCCATAATAACAATAGGCGCCAAAGGGCAAAACCTCTTTGTGGTAAACGCATTCGTGCGCAAAAGCTCAATTACCGAGATGGTGCGATGGTGGTACAATATGCACGAAAGCCTGCCACAGGGCGTAATTTGCGACTACTTTATGGAAGCCAGTTTCCTGCAGGATTTGATATTCGAGGAATTTACACGCGAAGGAATGCTACGGGGCTATCAACTGCCCCTGCGCCCCGACACCCGCAATAAACCCGACAAGTTTGCCCGCATCGAGGCGCTCAGCCCACTGTTCGAGCGTAATGTTATTATACTCAACAAGGAACTTTGCCAGGAGCGCGACTACAAAGAGATGACCGAGCAGCTGCTCACCTTCGAGAAGGGTAGCCGCACCCACGACGATGCACCCGATGCCCTCGAAGGCGCCGTGTGGATGATAAACCGCCGGGCAGCCCGCGGGGGCGAACCGGCCATTTTACAACCCCGCGAAAAAAGAAGATGGTAGAAGTTAGCTTTTAGCTTTTGGCAAACAAATCAACAAATCAACAAATCAACAAATCAAAATCCATGCGAAACATCACACACATCATCGTGCATTGCACCGCCACAGCCCAAACAGCTACTGTTGCAGCCATACAGAACTACTGGCGCAATACCCTGGGATGGGTAAACCCAGGTTACCACGTGTTAATTGAAGCAAACGGCAATACCCGCCAATTGCACGACTACAGCCTAACAGCCAACGGCGCTGCAGGGCATAATGCCAACAGCATACATATTGCATACATTGGCGGTGTAAACCAACAAGGACAGCCCGCCGATAACCGTACGCCTCAACAAAAGGCGGCATTGCTAAGAGTAATAACCGAGCTGAAAAACCGGTTTCCGAATGCCATTATATGCGGCCATCGCGACCTGCCCGGGGTAACCAAAGCATGCCCCGCCTTCGATGCCAAAACCGAATACCAATCAGTATAGTAAAGCCGTAGTATGCTTCGGCTCAACAACCAAAAAAGTATCAGACCATGACTGCCATTATACCAACCATAATTATCAAACGAGGAAACACCTTTGAAGAAAGGTTTGTGTTTCCGGATACAGACCTGAGTACATTCTCTTTTATTGGAATGGATTTGCGATATGGAAAAACCAGTCAATCAAAACTTGTACATGCTTTCCGTATAGGCGACGGGTTGACTACAGAAGGCGTTGGCAATAATGAATTAATCATCACCTATTCATCTATTATCACCAAAAGCATGGGGGCAGGTGATTACTATCGGGATTTTCTGTTTGTTACCGGCAACAATGTTGAAGTGTACACCAAAATGGAAGGTACTGTAAGGATAGAGGAAAGTATAACAGTTATGACGTAATATGATGAATATAATCGTTCAAAACATGGTTACCACGAGGGTCGTAAACATCACGATGCAAAGCGATGCTGCGGCAGTGTTTGTTGTTGAGCAGGCGGTGAGGGGGGCACCTGTGTTTATTAGGTCGGGCCGTGAGGGTGTTGAGTTTCTGGTCGGGCAAACCCACATACAATGGAGGCATATAGGAACAGAGGTCTGGCTTAATCTGATTGCGTTGGCCGATATTAAAGGGCTCCCCGGAGCGACAGGGCCGCAAGGCCAACAGGGTCTGCAAGGGCTCCCCGGAGCGACAGGGCCACAAGGAGAGCAGGGTCTGCAAGGGCTCCCTGGAGCGACAGGGCCGCAAGGAGAGCAGGGTCTGCAAGGGCTCCCCGGAGCGACAGGGCCGCAAGGAGAGCAGGGGATACAAGGAATTGCCGGTAACCCCGTTCAATCATTCAATCAGCACAGGTTTGTTTTTTCCGATTTCTTTAGCGTAAACCTGGAAGGCAACCCGCCATTCAGGGGTGTAGTTGTGAGCGCCGGTAACATAAGCACCACTTCGGCTGCAAATTCGGATTTTTGGGGGATTGTTATAATGCGCAGTTCAACAACGGCAAATGGCGGGTTTCTTTTCCAGGCCGGGGCGCAATTCCCCTTGAGGCTTATGCCGGGAGCAGTGTTTCGCGCAATATTACGCATGACCGACACGATTGCCTCCGGACAATCGGCAACGATACGGTTAGGGTTCCACAGCTCAGTTACATCAGCCGATGCAGTGAATGGCGTATATCTTGAAATATTCTCAAGCCCTACGCTCAGAGAACTACGATTCAAGACTGCCGACAACAGTGTGCGGACAACTGCCACAGTTGCAACTTTCATCATTAATACATGGTATCATGTTGACATAGAGATTACGAGCCTCGCGAGTGTGCGTTGCAGGGTTTGGACGCCCGCCCTGACCCTGGTCATGGATCGCACGATAACCACAAACATCCCCAACAGCACAAGAAACCTCTTTGCTGCTGTTGTTGCTACCGAAACCAGCACAACGGCGGTTGATATATGCCATCTCGATTATGCCGGTTTTGGTTTAGAACGGCCTTCAGAGTTAACAATACCAACTTTTATATAAAACCATGCACTTTTTAACCATCGACGACTACAAACCCTTTGTACAGGACGCCGTGCTGCAACAGGTAATTCAGGGCGACAGCGGCACCCTGCTCACAGCCGGGCTTATGGCCCAGGCCGAAATGACCGGCTACCTCAAAACCCGCTTCGATTGCGCCGCTATATTTGCCGCCACCGGCCAAGCACGCAACCAGGCAGTGGTGATGTGTTTTATTGACATTACACTGTACCACCTGCACAGCAGGGTAAGCCCGCGCAACGTGAGCCAGCTGCGTGCCGACCGCTACAAAGCCGCTATAGAGTGGCTCAAGATGGCCGCTTTTGGAGAGATACAACCCGACCTGCCTTTAAAAACAGACGAGCGGGGCCACCCCGACAACAGGCTCAAATATGGCAGCAACCCGAAGCCCGATTTGAGATATTAATAAAACACCGTTTAAGTTCCGTTTAAGTTGACCGCAGTTGAATTTTTATCGTAAAGACATGGCAAACCCCCTGCAAAAGATTTTAAGCCCGCTAAAGGGGCTTAAATTGAGTTTTCAAAAACAAACCCCTCCGGCGCGGGGAAATAACGCCCGGCAGCCGGTGAGTTTCGTGTTAGAACAGTTTCGCAACCGCGCCCGCAAAGACATACAGAGCTGGCGCCACGCTCTGGTTATGGCCGAGAACCCTCAGCGCCCCCGACGCTCACTCCTTATGGATGTGTATCACGATATAGTTTTGGACGCCCACCTGCACGGCCAGTTGGAGCTGCGCCGCCAGCGGCTTACCGGGGCACGCTTCGCGGTGTATAACCCCGGCAACCAGGCCGACGAAAACCTCACATGGCTGCTCAAAACCCAATGGTTTATGCAGCTGTTAACCCATTTCAGTGATGCTCTTTTTTGGGGGCACTCGCTGGTGCAAATCGACGGGGTTACCCCCCTGATAAACGGAAAAGGGGGAATAACATCCATAAGCCTGGTGCCGCGACGCCATGTAGTACCTGAGCTGGGCTTGCTGCTGACAAAACCAACCGACGAAAACGGTATCGCCTACCGCCACTACCCCGACTTTGACGGCTGGATAATTGAAACCCCAGACCACCGCTCCCTGGGGTTGCTGTCGCAAGCAGTGCCTCACGCCCTTTACAAACGGTTTGCAATGGCCGCCTGGAGCGAGTTTAGCGAAATATTCGGAATGCCGCTGCGCGTGGGAAAAACAAACATGCGCGACACCACCATGGTGCGCCAGATGAACGACATGCTGCGCGACATGGGCAGCAGCTTCTACGCCGTGATCGACGACACAGAGAAGATCGAGTTCGTGGAAACTGCAAGGGGCAGCGGCGAGGTGTATGAAAACCTCATAACCTTGTGCAACAACGAGATGAGCAAGCTCATCAACGGCGCGGTGATTGGCGATAGCAACACCGCCGGCAGCCGCGCCAAAGAAGAAGTGGGCGAGCGCCTGGGCAACCTCATTCTTAAGGCCGACATGGAAACCGCCCAGCAATGGATTAACAATACCTTGTTTCCACTCCTGGTGCGCCACGGATACCCCCTGCAGGGATGCACCTTTGCATGGGAAGTGCAAAAAGACCTCAAAGAGCTCTGGACAAACACCCACCAAGCCCTGCAATACTACGAGGTTGACCCCGAGTGGGTAAAGGAAACCTTCGGGATAATGGTAACGGCCAAAAAAGAAATCCCCGCAGCCCAGCAATTCTCGGCAGGTTTTTTCGACTAAGCCCCGAACTCCTTGAAGACTTCGGGGCTAATATGGAGCTATACTACGGAGGCAAATCTGGCTGCCCTTTGCATGGCGGGTTTGTAAACCTGGTGGCCGACGATTTCAACATGCCCCGCTTTGGGCTTACCGACAGCCAAATACAAAAAGTGGCAGGACAAATAAAACAAAATCCCGGCACCCTGGTAAACGAGGAGATTTATAACTACACCCGCCAAACCCTCCAAAAGGGAATTGCCCGCGTGTATGGCCGCCTGCCGCACGACCACCCACATTTTGAGAAGGCGCACCTGATGCAGGAAAACCTTGCAAGATTTGCCGGATATAAAACGGCATGGCAAACCGATGCAATTAAGCAAGGCAAAGACATGCATGCCGTCGATGCCAGGTTCAATGTTAACTGGCTCCGTACCGAGTATGTGCACACCGTGAGGGCAGCAAGGGCGGCACAACAGTGGCACACCATTGAGGCCGACAAAGACCTGTACCCATACCTGGAATACATGCCCAGCACCGCTGCCGAACCCCGCAACGAACACAAAAAACTGTATGGTATAATAAAACCCGTTGACGACCCCTTTTGGGATACATGGATGCCGCCCAACGACTGGGGTTGCCGCTGCAGCGTGAAACAAGTGCGCGCCGACATTAATGCCCGCCCCGTACCAGAAAAAATTAAACCCCCGCCCGCTTCCATGCGAAGCAACCCCGGACGGTCGGGGCGCATTATAACCGACCGCCACCCCATGATAGCCAATATTCCCAAAGAAGCTCAAAAGCGCGTGAATAATGAATACCTACACCTCAACCGCAAAGCCGTGAGGCAGGAGGTGATGCAGTATGCCACACAAAACCTTATCGGAAAGAGCTTCCTGTCCCATGACGGAAGATTGATAGGCTTATCCAAGGGAGGTGTGAATAAAATCCTTTCACAGAGGACAGATGAGATTATCCTGAAGAATAAATTGATATATGATTCACCGGATATTATCAGGAAAATGCAATACGAGAATCCGGAGACACCCACTGGAGAGCGCATTACCAATGTTGTTCAATCGCATGTGTATAGATATAACTTCAATAAACTCAGGCTGAGAATAATTGTGTGGGAGCTAAAGGGGAAGACGCCAAATTATTTGCTGCATGCCATGAACATACTATAAATAAAGGCCGCCATTGCTCGTGTTTACCAGAATTAGGGTAAGCGTAGCCTGACGACCTTTATTAAAGAGACTACAAAGATAAAACCTCTTTAATTCAAACGCAAGAAAAATATTAAAAATTTCAACCATGTCAGTAAAATTCGACTTCCGCAAAATAGAGCAGAGCGTGCGGCGATTGCACCGCTACATGGAAAACCGTGTGCCGCGCATTGTTGGTACCGAAGCCGTTAACCACTTCAAAGAGAGCTTCGACAACCAGGCCTTTACCGACCTCAACCCCTCGGCATGGAAACCCGCAAAACGAACCCGCCCCTATAGTCCATGGTTCGGTTTCGAGGCGGGGGCGCGTACCCGTGTGCCCGCAAACCACCCCCGCCGCGGGGGTAAAGGTAAATACAAAGCCCGCAAACCCAACCCTATAACCAACTACAGCCCCGCGGCCATCAGGCGTAAGACCCTGAGCGGCGCCACCGGCGACCTGCGCGACAGCATCCAATACCGCATAGAGGGCAACAGCGTTTTCGTATTCTCCAACCTGCCGTATGCACAGGTACACAACACTGGCGGAAATATCAGCGTGTTTGGCCGAAAAACAACACGCCTGCCACAACGCCAATTCATAGGGCAATCAATAAAATTGACAGCCAGAGTTAAACACCTTGTAATGAAAGACATTAACA
Source organism: Dissulfurispiraceae bacterium (assembly GCA_035477855.1). Taxonomy (GTDB): domain Bacteria; phylum Nitrospirota; class Thermodesulfovibrionia; order Thermodesulfovibrionales; family Dissulfurispiraceae; genus JAAYUK01. The sequence continues at coordinate 8,015 of DATIKF010000342.1, read as the reverse complement.
TCGTTCTAAATACTTGACTAATGCTCACCGGTAAACTTTCAAATTTATCCTTTTTACTTTATCCTTTTTACTTATGTTCGCTGTCCTATACCACCACCTGAGCCAACACCTGGCCGACAAAGTGCCGCAGCTGCGCCAAATTGAGCTGTACAACGGCCAGTACTTGAACACCGAAGATGAGTTGCCAATGGCCCTGCCGGCATGCTTCATCGAGTTCGAGAGCGTGCAGTGGCGCGATACCGGTCTGCATACACAGGAAGGCACGTTCTTCATAGCCTTTCATCTGGTGTGCCAACACTTATTGCCCACTGATGGGTTTCATACCGGCAGCTACAACGCTGCCCAATACCGGCAGGTTTTGGAGCTTGCCCAGGCGTTGCACCTGGCACTGCACGGATTCGTGATAAGGGATGACGGGGGGTTAATCCACACCACCGAGCTGCGCCGCACCACCACGCGCCCCGATGCCAACGCCGACAGCCTGCACGTGTGGGTTACCACCTATCAGGCGAATGTTATAGACAATACCGCCAACCGCGACGTCAATCGCCAGCCGTTCATTATACCCAAAGTAAAAGTAAATCGCCATTAAGAGAAAAATAACGGCAGATGCGGTTATTACGTAGTAAACGACAAACACCTGGTGATGTACCGGTTGCCTGACCCTGAGCGGGCAATTGCCGATGCCATGCGCCGGGTATCGCCCACAGGCCTGCCACCCAGAGTATCGCGCATCGACCGCATCTAATCCTTGTATTTCTTGAAAACTATGGTTATATGTTTTAAAGCCCTTGGTTTTTGTTTCCTGGTTTATAAGCATGCAGCAACCACCTGTCGCCCTGATGCTCGCCAACCCTAAAGTGCATGCGCCCACCGCCGGCAGCCAGCCGCAATTCATAAACCAATCTTGCGCTAAATATTTTTAAAGTGGAATCTTTCCCTGGCTTCAAAGAGAATCCTAACGGGTCGCGCTTTATGTAAAATCCGGATTCGTCTTGTTCAAACGCAACCCTGTCGTCAACGGTAAGTTTAAGTGTTTCTCGCGCTTTTTCATTAAAACGAAGGCCGGCCCCGGAAAAGTGTATCCTTGGTTCTCCGCCCTTGGTAATTGGGCATGTTAAGGTGTTAAATGTTTTCATGGTCTTCTTTTTTAGAGGTTTTAAAAAAAAATCTTTCGTAGTGGCCGGCCAATATGTGGGCAACCGTAGCTTTGCTCAAAAAAAACTCATCTGCCAGCACTTCTATAATGGCATCCGATCGCCACCTGGGGTGTTTGTTTTGCAGCTTGATAAACTGCTTCTCGATTTTTTGATTGCGCTCTACGATGCGTTGGCGGCGGGTTTTGTTTTTATCTGCCATAATCTTTTGGTTTTGGTTGTTTTTTAGTCGGCTTCCAATATCGCTTACCATTTGGGTGGGTGTACAATTGCCAGATTACCCTGTTGGCCCTTTTTCGCAATGCGTTATAATTCCAAGCAAGCGCCGCCGCCGCTATGGCATAAGCTGCCGCAAACACAATAAGAATCACAAGCGCTGTCGTTGTCATGTCTTTTTTGTTTTTGGTTGTCGTATCTTACTTATCTTATACTGCTTCTCAAAATCTCTGAATGCCTGATCTGTTGCATCGCCGCTTCGGGCAGCATCGCGCGGCTCCTTCAGGGCAAGGTGCCTGTTTAGGCTCTGTTGGGCTGCCAGCTGTATGCGCCGCTCGGCATAATCGCTCATGGCCGCCAGCGCCTTGTTGGGTGTGAGCCTTCCAAATATCTTTTGCGATTTTAACTCCTGCATGCACACATAGCACTCTTCGAGGCTCATATAAAAATACCTTGCTTTTATTTCTATTGCAAGCTCAAGCGCTGCTTCCTTCTCGATGCTACTCTCAAATGCAGCGCTGGCTTCTAAAAGTACCACCGCCAGGGCTTTTTCGGTCTTATCTGCCCCATGGGTAGCAGCTAACCGCGCCAGGCTTGGATACCCTTCTTCAAGCGCCAATTCGAGTGTTAGGTGCCCAAAAGCCCTTACCAGGTCGCTCTTAGAGGCCCCTCCGGAGATCATCTGCATCACTTGTGGCTTTATTGCTGCCGGTTTGTCCATGTTTCAACTGTATTATAATGCTGTTTAAATGCGAGTTTATGTAAGTAAGCTGCGGCTTGCCGCGCGTAAACGCATCCAATCGCCGCCAGTTGCCTAAGATGTGTTGCCATAAAGCCAGCGCCTCAGCGCGCTGCACACTCACCTTTTCCAGGTAGTCGGCAATCTCTTTCAACGCCTTGCCTTCCGAGCCGCCATATTTGGGGTCAACTCCGGTAAGTCCCCTGTAAAAAGCAAACCACATATCCACAAAAGCCCTATAATCATCTCTGGGCTTCTCGCCTGCCGGAGAATATTCCACGCTGGCGGAATGCCTGCCCTTATACTGCTCTATTTGCGCCTCATGGAAGGGAATTACCCTGTAAAGCTGCTCGTACCAGTTTGCCTGCAGCTTGCCGGCATCCAACTGCCACTTGTGCAACTGCCCGTAGCGGTACCACACCGTAATACGGGTGCCAGGTTCTATCAGGCGTATGTGGTATTTGGCGCTCATACCTTGCTCAGGTAATGTTGTCTAACTTTGTCGGCTGCATATATCAGGTCGCTCAACTCTGCTAAGTTGTGAGCGTTGAGCCGCTTGCCGTGTTTTTGTTTTTGCGCCCAAGCCTCAATAGCCGCCATGTCGGCCCGCCCGTTGGCAAGCACATAGCCGGCTTCCTTCAGGTGGCTTATTACCCGCTTGCGCTTACGGTCGCCGGCATCGGCGCCCCCAAACGAAGTCAAGATTCCTCTAACATGATTAAACAATTCCATGAACTGCCCGTCGCTGAGCTTACCCAGATGTGTGGTTTGCCCGCCGCTCACCTCAAACACCAAATCGTCTTTGGTTATGCACACCCCCGACTTGTTCAACCTGCCAATCATGGCATACAGTATGCGTATTTGCTTGGTTTTGTCCATAGTGATAGTAGTTGTATTTTACAAATAATCCGCCTCTCCGGGAGGGCAATGTTTAGGGTTGATAGCCAACTGCTCTGTTTTTTCAAACCAATAAAAACAATCCATGCCCCTGAGTTGTGCTATGGCATGCTCCAGGCGTGCCCCGCGGCTGATGTCCCAGCCGGGCAGCAGGCATATATGATCGCACTCCAACAAGGCCAGGATGTCAATAGCCATATACCACTCCCAACTTTTGTTGTGGTTATGCGCAAGCAACATGGGGTTTACTACTTCGTAGCCCAAAGCCTCCATCTCTTTTTGAGCTGCCGCAAACATACCTGCACTCCTTTCCTCTAGTCCTGTTATAGGCCCGCTCAGATATACTTTAACCTTTCTCATTATGTTTTTTTTATAAGGTTTTATAAACTTCAACATTGTGCCGCAAAAACACCACTTCGCGTCCGGTCTTCACTTTCACGGCATGCCGGTCGCCGTCTTTTTTCACCCACCCTGCCAACCAGCCGTATCGGTATCTCTCGAACTTCTTCTCTATGTACGTGTAAACAGTCCTTGTTTTGTCTTTCATAAAATAAAACCGGTCGCCTGGCGCCAGGTTTTGAATCTCTGCAACGGACATCTTTTTCATAATACTCTTTTTTTTTGCAACCCTGTGATATTTAGTGTTTAAGTGCGTTTAAGCAAATTATCAATATCCAATGACTGCTTGCATTTTTGCTCCCGCCAGGGGCTCGAACCCTGTGTGCCTGCCTGCCGGGAAAACCGCCGTCTGGTTCCGGCTGTCAGCCCTGGTCGCAAATTCCGCCTATGAAATTACCGGCAAACGGTTTGTGTATGGGTGGGGGCGTCTCTTTGCTACCTCTCCGCGGGTACCCCCATCCTTAACATTTGCGCCTTCACTGCGCCGGGCAGGGCGCAGGCAATCTTTGCCGAACCGCGGAGAGGTTGTTCGTTTAAATGGATATGCTGCTTATGTTCAGGTCAATGGCATCGTACTCGCCATCGGCCCGGCGCTCCCATACTCGAAAATAGGTGCGGCTTTCGGGTCGGCGTATGCTCTGCTCAATCAAATCTACTGCCTCATGAAACAGCGGAAAACGCTTCTTGTTTATGCGCTCGCGGTAGCGCACCAGCCCCATCACCCGCTTGGCATCCAACCGCCCGCGGGTGGTGCTGAACGCATCCATAATGAGCGAGCGCACCATCTCATCGACCCCTGTGGTGTTGTTACTCAAAAACTCGTAAAACTTATCTTTGGCAGCCGCTATCAGGCCATCATCAAAGTCAATGCGCTCGTTCACGCTGGCTTCAATCTTTATGCTGCGGTCGAAGTTGTACCAGGTAAAATTGCCCTTGGCTTCCTTGTTTTGCACCCCGGCATATTCCATAGCAGCGGCATACACCTCGGCACATGCCGCAGCAACGGTACGCTTATAGGTGGTTAGGGCCTCGTGCAGCCGCTGGGCTTCGCGCAGCAACTGAGTTGCCTTGCGTTCTTTTAGTTTTTCGATACCGGTAATCCTGCTTGCCGGTATCTCAAAACCTTTCTCGTCTTTCCATACTTTTGTCATCTTCTTATTTGGTTTTGAAGTTGAATAATACTTACAGGTTCCATAACCGGCAGGTAGCTGCCCGGATTGCCGTTCTTTAACCGGTTAAGGCGCGCCTTTACTGCCTGCAGGCGGCATTGGGCTGCATGCAGCTCTGAGCTTATTTGCACAAAGCGGCTAACACTGTAGTTTATACCATGCTTATGACCATCTTCAGCCATGCCTTCTAATATGGTATAGCAGCGGTCAATCTTCTGCTCCAGGTCTTCCTTGCGCCGGCGCAGCTCTTGTTTTTCTTCATATCTGTTCATACAATAAGGGTTTTATGTTGTGTTATAAAATAATACAGCCTGTTGTGTGAGTATTGGCAGTTGCCAAGGGCGCGCAGGTGTATTCGATATTCCTCATCCATCATGCGGGTGGCTTCGCGCCTGCCATGATCGGCAAGGTTGTCGTCATATACAGCCTGGTAGTCGTTCAGAAACAGGGCATCCTCCTGCCGTTTGAAGTTCGCAAACCACCTCCAATAACCCATTGCCGGGTTGCCGGTGAGTTGGTCTTTCCAGTTATTTATCCTGGCGTGTTTCATGTCGCGCCAATAGCTCTCCAAAAGTTCAAGTCCGCAATTAAACTCCAGGGTATAAAACTCCTCGGGGGTCATACCCAAAAGCTGCAGCAGCAGGCCGGCTTGTTGGTTCTGATGCTCAATAGCCTCCTGGTAGCGGGGCTTAGTAGGGTTTAGGGTTTTCATACACTTGGGTGTTGGTCTGCCTGCCTATGGCAGGGGTTTGTGTAGCATAATGCAACTTCTTGATTTCGCGCACCACCTTGCGCAGGTCGGGCGCCTGGTTTATTATCTCGCTTATGGCGCGCTCATCGGTTATACCATTGGCCAGGCACACGGCGCGGCCCTCTTCGCGCACAAAGTCGCGCATACGCTGAGCGCCCTCCGACTTGGGTGGGCTGCAACGGCTAAAGCGCGCGCCCATACGGCTCATCAATTCGGTATAGCCGTTCTTGCCAAGCCGCAATCCGCTGTTGAGCCGCGTGCGCAGCCCGTCGCTGCCTGCCATGTATATCCCCAGGTGGTTCTCGGTGGTATTATACAGCCGCTTTACCATCAATATAGCCGGCTGCTCCAGGTCGCCCGCCTCGTCCAATATCAACAGCGGATTTTGCACAAAGGTGGTAAGGTATTGCACGCAGGTGTGGAAGGTATCCTCTATGGTGCGCTCGCGCTCCAAGCCAAGCACCCGCGCCAGGGCTTCCACAAAGCGGGTTTTGCCAGGGCTGTCCGAGCAGTTTATGTAAAACACCTGCCCTGCGTGATTGCGCGCATATTCGCGGCATACATGTGTCTTGCCTATACCCGGCTCATCAACCATCATCACCGCAATGCTCATACGGCGGCATACCTCAAGCTGTCCGGTAATATACTGATACACCCGCGTGGGCGCCGTGGTAAGCCGGAGCCCCTCGGTAGGGTTAAACTCGATGCTGCGGGCTATCATGGCCCACTTCTGCCGGCTTATAAGCTGCGCATTGACCTGGTATTTGCCCTGCTTAATGTTGCTGTAGTCAACAGGCGTAATGCCTTTGCTGCGCGCATACCGCGCATCACTGTCAAATGTGCTAGCCCGCCTGTCGGCAAGCAGAGCCTCTGCAATCTGTTGTTCAATCGTTTTTTTCTCCATGACATTCATGTTTTTAAGGTACAATTCATTGATTACTAATTACTAATAACTAATTCACACATCCTCAAAAGCCCTTTGGCTGTAGTCGTCGTCAAAGCCGTTTTTTCGGGGCAGCTTTTTCTTGCCGGCAGGTAGCGCCGGAGCGCCGTTGCCCTGCTCCAATTGCTTCCAGTGCTGCTCCAGGTATATCTGTTTTTGTTTGTCGCCCAACAAAGCTCCTTTTATCAGTTGCTCCACGCTCACTCCAAGTTCCACCACCCGCTCCGAGCGTACGGCGCGCTGGTCGATAAGCCACTGGTCGGCGGCCCGCTGCTCGGTAAGGCGTTGGGCAATGAGTTTGCCCTCGCCTGGCTTGCGGTCGTACAGGGCTGCCGATACCTTTTCGTATTCGCCAAGCATCATGCGCACCCGCCCGCCATCGGCCAGGGCCAATATCTGGTCGGGTGTGTAGGGGTCGTATATCACATTAAAATCCTTGAGTATATGCCGGCTGTAGTGCGGCTCGGGTACATCATACACCCGCTTGCCAATGCCCGGCAGGCTCACGCTTAGCCCCGTGTTGCGCAGCTTATTGCTGTATAACTCGCCCGCCCGCGTGTGGGGCAACCCAAACAGCAGCAGCCGCTGCTCGTCGCTAATCAGGCGCATCTGATGCGGCTCTAGCGCACGGAAGTTATCTATCCACTGCCGTTGCATGGGCGTGCCGCAGGCCAGGGGCATCTGCCGCCATATCTCTACCATAAAGGCCAGTTGTGCCGGCGCATCGGCATCGGCGGGGTAGCGGTGGCGCATCTCGGCCACATAGTCGGGGTTTACCCCGCGGGTTTTGGCAGTTATGTTGTGGCCCGTGTAGTTGGCGTTGAGTATCTTGTGCAGTGTGTGCAGGCGGCGTCCAAACTGCCCCTCTATATGCTTGCCGCGGGCCTTGCGCGCCGGGGCAGGCGTGTAGGTGCAATGCAGCTCGGCCCATGCCTTCATCTGTTTGTGCGCAAAGCGGTCGGCTTGCAACTGCTGCCACACCGCCCACTGGCCAGTAAGCTCATATATATGGTGTATGGCGTTGAGCGCCGCAAGGCGTATAAGCTCAAAGCTGGGCGTTTCGGCCAGGGCATAGCCCAGCGGGTAGCCCAGGTGGGTATCCATTATAATGTATGCCGTGTAGTTCTTTTGGGTGCGCCCGTCGGCCAGGCTCACAAAGTTTAAGTCCAGACTATTGTCGTCGGCATTGGCAAGGGCCAGCGGTATGCTGACGGGGCGGCGGTGTATAACTTTGGTAAGCTTGTTGTAGTGCGCCTGGCGGCCCTCGCGCTTGTGCAGTATCTCTTTTTCGTGCGCATCGGCATAGTTGCCCACGCTCCGGTCGCTCTTCAGGGGCTTGCGCCCGTTGGCCACAGCCCAATGGTTGTATGCCAGGCGCACCTGCGGGTAGTCCATCTGCCGCGGAAAGGCCAGCAACTCCAGCAGCACATCCAATGCCACGGGGTCAACCTTGCGGGCGTGGCTGTTGCCCGTGCGCCCGTTTATAATCACGCCGTAATCGGGTTGGTCGCTGCCCGCAGGCCTGTATTTATTGAGTAGCTCGTTGAGCCGCCGGTAGCTGCCCGGCAGGCCTGCCCCATGTAGCCTGGCTTGTTGCCTGAATGCCTGCCAGCCGCCCCGCCTTAGCTGCCGCAGCAGCCCTTGGGGCACAAGGCCCCGCTCGCTGCCCAGCCGGTGCAGCAGGTTCAGCCAGCGCGCACGCAAAGCATACTGCTCCACAAGCTCAAGGCTCAGCCGCTGCCCC
>DATIKF010000341.1:0-6221 GCA_035477855.1 Dissulfurispiraceae bacterium | reverse complement strand
GCAAACTCTCTGTCCCAGCCCAGGTTTGCGCCTGCCGCGAGATTACGAAACTGCTCCGCCATAACTTTCGAGGGTGAATCGATCCCGAAAAAGTTTTTGAAGCCGTCTACCATTCCCTTGCCAATGTTGATGATCTTGTCTATCGCCCATTGGCGCAAGCTATCCAATCCCCCGACAATTCCTCGCAAGATGTCCTTGCCAACTTTTGCCCAATCGGTGCCCTTGAATGTCCGTACCACGGCGTCAACAAACGATCTTACACCTGACATAATCGACTCCAAGGTCGTCAATAAGAATTGCTTGGCCTCCTCCCAATTCGTGATCAGGTAATAGATTATATAACCCAGCGCCGCTACCGCAGCCACGACTGCCAGCACCTTTATAGAGACCGCCAATAGTGCAATCTTGAGCGGGATGAATATAAGCTTGAGCACTGTCAGCGCCTTGGCCAGGAAGCCCGCCGTCGTCGCCGTGCCGAGCAGGAAAACCTTCAGCGGTCCGAGAACGCCCACGATGGCGGACACGATCGATATCACCTTGCCGAGAATGGTAACTACCGGCCCTAAGGCGATCAACAGGCCGCCAATCGTCAATATCGTGGTTTGAGTTTCCGGCGTCAATTGCGAAAAACTTGCAGTCAGCTGCGCTACTTTTTCGACAATGTTCAGTAGTTGCGGCATAATGTTTGTCAGCGCGTCCATAAGCTGCACGCCGATCGGCTCTATCGCCAGCAGTGTGTTGTTGCGTAATGCGCCCAGTTTATCCGCAAAAGTCTCCGTTGCTGCGCCGGCCGCCATGATGGTATCCGGGCTGTCCTGGATCGTCTCCATCAGCTTGTCGATCTCGAAACGACCCTCAAGGATAGCCGCCGCCATGTCCGGGCCGGCGCGTGCGCCGAAAACCTCCATGGCCAGCGCGGTTGCCTCAGCGCCAGGTCCCAACTCCTGGATACGCTGCATCGTCTCATCCAGCCCCTCGCGCATCGGGATGCCCTCGCGTGCGAAATGACCCATGGCCAAACGCAGGCTACCCAGCACCAGCTCCATATTGACGCCCTCGGTCTCCCACTTGCCCATGAGGACGGCTGCCTCTTCAAGGTCAAAGCCCATCTGGCGCAGCGGCGCGCCATACGCCACCAGGCTGTCGGATAAGCGGCCAACCTCGATACCCGTCGCCTGGCTAACTTTGTAAAGGAGATCGAGCGTGTCCGCCTGCTCCTCGGTCGCCACGCTCCAATCGCCAAAAACGCGCGTCGTCGATGCGATCAAAGGCTCGACCTGTGTCTTGGTAAGGTCTGCCAGTTCCAGCATTTGCTCGGTCAGCTTTCTTAGCGGCTCGCCGGTCAAGCCCAGGCGCGTATGGACATCACCAACGGCGGTCGCAACTTGCGTCAAATCCTGCGGGACCTTTTTGGCTACCACCTCGAAATCGTCGCGCAGCGCTGCCAGCTCATCGCCCGTCGCGCCGGTGCTCGCTCTGATCTGCGCCATCGCACCCTCAACCTCGGTAGCGGCGGCGATGGCCGCACCGCCGGCGGCGAGCAAGGGCAACGTCACATAAGTGGACATTCCCCCGCCGATTGTCTGCATTTTAGCGGATGTTTTATTGAGCGTGGACGAGACGCCCCTCATCGCGGACTCGAACTCTTTCGTGTCTCCGCGCAAACGAACCCACAGTGAGCCAACCTCAGTCATGCGTCACCGTCCCTCCCAACGCGATGGTTATTCCCTCAAGTATTGCTCTTTGCTGTTCCGGCGTCTGTACGTCTCTCCCCCTCCTGAAAACGGATATGTCCTCAGCCTTCGCCGCGCTGCTACGCTTTGGATCGCGATTGGCGTTTATAAACGCCGCAACCAGGGTTGACAGCTGCATATCTCGCATATAATATCCCTGCATCAGATATGCAGTTTCCATTGGCGTCAACCTCCAATATTGATCAGGCAATATTCCGGCTAAAAGTGCATCGCGCTCTAATCTGCGTCCTTCCGTTTGCGAAAAGGGGGCGAGTCCTCGATAGCCTTAACTACGATGTCCATTACAGCCGCATACCCTAAATCGTCCAGGATGCCGTCCGCCGTCTCCATCGTCGCTTTAGGCTGATAGCGCAAGAGCCCGACCCAAAGCATGGCGGTAAGTTCGCTCAAATTCGTATGCGACAGCTGCGCAAAATCGCGCGCTGTGTGCTCCTCCAGACGCCTGAATGCGCGGTTATCGTAATACAACTGGTACGACTCTGTGCTGGTCTTGATCTCGACGCTAGTGTTCATGGCATTACCATGTCAATGTTGGCGCGCCGCTTAGCTTAATAGTCACGCTGAATTCGATGCGATCCTCGCGCTGCGGGTTGATGGTGAGCGTCTTAACGTACCCTTGAGATCGCCAGATGCCCAATCCGCCGGGCAGCGTGACGCGCCAATCGCGCAGCAGTCCACGCAGGCCGCTCAGGCTGCGCTGCGTCGCATCCGCGATCCAGACGCCTGAAAACTCCACCTCGCCGCCATCGGCAAGGCCGGCTATGAATGTTTTGAAGCCACCAGCCGTATCGTGAGTCGTCACCTCAACGTCGTCAACCTCGCCAATACCAAACTCGCCGATGGTCTCGATGCGTGCGATGGACGTCCAGACCGTGCCGCCATCAGCGGATACCGCCAGTAATGTTCCTTGTCCAATCCTCTCCATTGCTAATCCTCCTTACGCTCGTAACACGGCTACAGTAATAGCCGTGACCAGCGAATAGTCGATGTATGTTCGTCCGGCGTCCGCCCCCGAAAGTTGATTATGATTGTCTCCGAGTATCGGCCCGATGAGTCGATCCGCAGCATTCGGCACGGTCACAACGCGAGATGTCAGCGGCAGTCCGTCGCGCGTGAACGTTGACGGGATGGTGACTGTAACCGCTGCGGTGTGCGCGTTGCGCACCAGCAGGAATGTGGGACGCGGATCCGTATTGTCGAACATGTGCCCGGTCGCATTCGCCGCCGTCAATGTCGGCCACATCCCCGCCGGCGCCAGCGGTTGTACTGTCAAAAGTGCTCTAGCCATGATTTATTCTCCTTTATGAAAAACCAAAAAACTTGTACTCGCCCTGTGCAGGTTAACATTCGGCTCGTAAGCCACGTTGCTCGTCTCTTGCCGGATGGTCTGCCCTACATACGTATTCCAAATGCGCATTCTTTGCCCAATTCTTTCGGCTATTTGCGCCGCTTCGCTGAGAGTCGCTGCCCAGATGTCCAGTCGCACGGTGCTTCTGCCCGTCTGCGCTCCATCATGGAGCGTTGATACCACTTCCTGATTGCGCTGGTAAACTACGGCCGGCAATGTGCGATCCTCCGGTATAGCAGATATATATACCTGTACTCCTGCCGCAGCCTGTATATAGAGCACCAAAGTTTGATCCAGCACGTTCACTTTGCACCCAATCTTTCGCGCACAACGTCGCGAAACTTTCTCAGCGCTTCAGCCTTTTTCGCCTCCAGCGCCGGCGCTAAAAACGGATGCGCTTCTATTTGCCCACGATGCGCGCCATTTTTGGTATAGCGAACCTCTGTCCCAAGCTCGACGAATTTGCCGTACCAGCCGCCTTTTCCAGGGCCAACGCGGACGGAAGGAACACGTTTCTTGTCAACCTCAACAATAAGGCTTTTGGCTAACGCGCCGGTTCTGCGCGGCGAGCGCACGGATGCTTCCTGCCGCACAATCTCACCTGCTGCCATCGCCGCCTCGATGAATATTCGCCCTTGCAGCGCATGCGAGAGATCACGCAGCGCCTTCTCCAGCTCAGGACCGCCATCAAGTTTTATACCTACTTTCACGGCACGACCTCCCTGCATTTGAGCGTAAGCCATTCCCGGCGTCCGTCGCGATCCAGCACGGCGACGATGTCGTAGATATCCGCCCCGTGAGTGACGCGCATCTGCCTGGTGACATCCGCACGATAGCGAATGATGATGTCTGTAGTCACATCGCCCTCCGGCAACTGCTGCGCTTCGTACCACTCGCGCCCGGTCAAATCGCGTATCTCCGCCCATATTGCAGCTATTACCGTCCAGGAGATCAGCGTCTCCCCCGGAACGCCGCTGCGCTGAACGAGTCGCTGTAAGAGCACACGATTTCGTAGCTTTCCCGCCGCCATCAAAACCACCCCGCGATATAAGGCATGAGCAGGTTTTCGGCCGCGAAGGGTAAAGTTTTCGGCAGCGGATGCGCCGCCTGCTCGCGGTTTTCGTACAGGTAGCCCGCCAGCAGCAAGATCGCCGCCTTGATATCATCCGGCGCGGTGATGTAGCCAACCGCCGCTCTTATGACGACAGGGTTCACCGGCCAAAGCGAGACCGACGGCCAAGACTGCCCAGGCGCGAGTAAAACCCTGCCCGGCTCGGCGACCGTGTCCGCCAAATATACGGCTGGTGATACAACCAGTGTCTCGCCGGCTGCCGTGCGGTAACTGGCGGATACAATATTTTGTAACGGCGGCAACGGGATTTCGAACGCCGCCGACCAGGCGCTGTAGTACACGTCCCAGGTTTGAGACGCGAACGCGCGCCGGCTATAACTTTCTGCCCAGCGACGCGCCGATGCGACGCAACGCTGTATCAGTGCGTCGTCGTCGGGCACGTCTACGCGCAGGTGTTGCTTTGCCTCGCTCAACGTTACCGGTTCTACTGGTGGAGTAACAAGCACTCGTCCCGTTGCCGCCATCATCGACCTCTTTTTCTAATCACCGCCCGTTCTGGTGCTACCGCGACCGCGACCGCCGTTTCTTCTATGTATTTTGCGATGCCCGCCGCGACCCATTTTTGAGCAAGGTCAGGATGGATTTCTACAATTTGTCCCTTGCGGAACGCCCACCCTTCGGATGAGCAAATGCTATCAAGCATCCTGACCCTTGCCATTTTAAGTCGCCGAGTTTTGGTAGAAGCGCACCGCGGTGGTGTCGGCCAGCAGCGAGTCATGGCGTGAGTACGCCAGGAAACCGACTTGCAGGAAGTCCGCGTAGCGCTCGACGAGCCGCATTACCTGCATGTTCTGCACGTCGCGCACGAAGAAGCGGCTAAAGTCTCCAAAAAGGATCGAGCGCGCGTTGGCCGCCATTGCCGCCATGTCCTGGTTGACGACGTAGCGGTAACCCAAAATGGTGTCGGCTTCACGCATCGCCAGTCCGGGCGTCCAAAGCGGCCTGGACTGACCGTCCACCATCTGCTTGAGCGCGCGCAGCGTGCTGTCGTGGAACATCCACTCCGCACCGGCGCGGTACGCCGGGTCAAGCGAGTGCTCCATCGCTACCAGGTTGGCATACGTGATCGACGTTGCGCTGCCGGCGGTCGCCACCACTCCGGACGTTGCGGCAGTGACCACACCTTGCGGCTGTCCGGTGCCGGTGCCGGTGGTAAATTCGGTGTTGGTGATGCGCCCGAGGCGCGTGCCCATGACGTTCGCCAAATAATCATCGATGTCGAAGGCGCTGTCCTCGATGAGCTGGATCGCCACGCGCACGATCCGAGACGTGTACATGTGTGCGCCAAGGATGCGCTGTCCGATGGTCGGCGCGAGATCCGTGACCTGCGTGTTTTCCGCGATGCGCATGCCGGTATTTGCGGTGTCGTCTGATGTCGGGATCGGCAGCGGCTGCCCCGAGTCGGTGCGCAGGATGTACGCGCGAGAAGCGCGTATGCCGCCAAAAGCGCGCATGAACTCAATGATGCGCTGGTAAAAACCTTGCGGCACAAGGAAGCCGCCCGCTGATCCGACCGCGATACCCATTTGCCGCGCCTCATGCGATTGCATCAAGCTGCGCTGCTCAGGCGTTAATCTTTCTGCGCCGTGCTTCAACCACGAGCGGAACGCGCCTGTGTATTCCTCGTCGTCCCGCGCATGTTCCAGCCCGGCGGATGTCTCGATTGCGGCGCGGGTCTCTTCGATCTGCGCCAGCTTATCGAACCGCTCGATCTCTGCGGTCATACGGACGATGTCGGCGTCGCGCCGCTCCCATTCAGCCTGCTCCTCAGCAGTGAACGCACGGCTCTCTTCTGCCGCGCGGAGATGCAGCGCTTTTTGCTCCTCAAAGAGCTTATACCTTGCCTGTTTTGTTTCGATTATTTCCCACATTGCAACCTCCATAGTTGTATCTGTCTTGTTCGAGCAGCCAGCGCCCGCTGTCGCTCTATCTCAAACGCATCACCCTGGTGGCCAGGGTCGCCCTGCGCCCGCAGGGATGCGACGTA
>DATIKF010000340.1:0-2823 GCA_035477855.1 Dissulfurispiraceae bacterium | reverse complement strand
CGACAATGCGAAGCGCGCAGGAAGGGGGTCTGATTCCCGGTGAAGTCATTATTCGATGTCCTTTTTGTCAGAGATAAACATGTTTGTCCATGGTATTGCTGTTTTACATTTGACAACATTTTTCGGAAAGGTTTCCATAATCCATATAAAATGCTTTCCGGATATTTGAACGCTGGAGATACTGTTGCCTATTCCGCTGATTCCGCCACCTGATTCCGAAGGAAGCCGCCACCCTGTTCCGATTCAAAGCGCCAGGGGATTCCGATCGATTCCGCCACCCCTGGTCGGAGCGTAGCGACGCTGGTTTTTTAGTTCTTTCTCATAACTGATCCTTCAGGTCAAGTCGGCATATTTTTTTCTCAGCGATCCTCCTTTCAGAGTGATTTTATGGGCGTTGTGGATCAGGCGGTCGAGGATGGCGTCGGCGATGGTTGGATCGCCGATTTGTTCGTGCCAGTGATCCACAGGGAGCTGACTGGTGACGATGGTGGCGGCATGACCGTGCCTCTCCTCGATGACCTCCAGAAGGTCTCTTCGTTCGGGGTCGGTCATGGGAGTGATCCCGAGATCGTCAATCACCAGGACATGGGCATTGGAGAGTTTGCCGATGATCTTTCCGTAACTTCCGTCTCCCTTGGCCAGGGCCATCTGGTAGGAGAACTTGGGAGAACGGATGTAGAGAGCGCGGTATCCTTCCCGGCAGGCCTTGTTGGTCAGGGCGCAGGCGAGGAAGGTTTTTCCCACGCCGGTGGGGCCGGTGATAATAATGTTGTGGTGACGCTTGACCCAATCGCAGGAGATGAGGCTCATCATGACAGACTGATCGATCCCCCGAGGAGTTTTGTAGTCGATGTCCTCCATACAGGCGTTGAGCTTCAACCGGGCGTTTTTCAGGTATCGCTCCATCCGGTTGTTTTCTTTCCAGGTCCATTGGCGATCCACGATGAGGCCGAACCGTTCCTCGAAGGAGAGCCTGTCCAGATCCGGCTGGCTGAGCTGATCCGCGAAGGCCTCCGCCATACCGGTCAGCTTCAGAGCGTGGAGCTTGTCGAGGGTCTGTTGATTAAGCATGACCGGCCTCCTTTTGCTGGTAATATTCCCGGCCCCGGATGTTGTAATGAGCGATCGGTTTTTCCAGGGAGGAGGATTCCGGCAGAACCTGTTTGTCGAGGCTGGTTTTGAGGATCGATTCGACACTGTTGCAACTGTATGCCTTGAGGATCAGGGCACGGCCGCAAGCGGCTTCCAGGCGCTCGGATGAGTAGCGTTTCCCCATCCGGATAATACCCAGACAGGAACGGAAGCCCTGCTCCGGATGTCGGCGGCTCTCTAAAATACAGGTGACCAGGCTCCGCGTGTTGGGACCATTCTTGCCCGCCCAGTCGATGATCCTGGAAGGGCTCCATTCCAGATATTTCTGGTGGGCCTTGGGCCTATGTTCCGGCAGAGTCGTATATGCCCCTTTGATGTAAATTCGCGGATGGCTGGCGACGCGGCGGTTCTTGAACAAGACTTCCACGATGGTCGCCATCAGCCGCACTTCCACCTGCTCTTTCACAAGCTGATAGGGAACGCTGTAGAAGTGACCGTCGACATCAATGTGGTAATCGACGTTGACCCTGGCCTTTTTCCATTCGGCATATTCATAGGGAACGGACGGCAGCGGCTTCAAGGCCGGCCTGTCGATGGTTTCGTAAAGACTCCTCCGTGTGCCGTCCATCTTCTGGAACTTGCGGCTGTTGAGCTCCTGAAGCTTTTTGGCAACGGCCTGGTTCAACTCCACGAGGCTGAAGAAGGTGTGATTCCGGAGCGCCGCCAAGATCCATCGTTCTGCTACCTGTACCGCCGATTCCACCTTGGCCTTGTCCTTGGGTCGGGCGACGCGGGCGGGAATGACGACGGTTCCATAATGCCGGGCCATCTCATGATAGGTCGGATTGATATCCGGTTCGTATCGGCAAGGTTTTTTGACCCCGGATTTGAGATTGTCCGGGACGATGATCTCCGGAACGCCGCCGAAAAAGTTAAGAGCACGGACATTGGCCTCGATCCAGGAGGGGAGGTCCTGAGAGAAAGCGGCCCAGGCAAATGTGTAACTGCTGGCGCCCAAAGTGGCCACAAAGAGCCACGCTTCTCTAACTTTCCCGGAGATCGGATCCGTCACCGATATCGTCTGGCCGGCGTAGTCGACAAAGAGCTTTTCCCCGGCCCGGTAGGTCTGACGAAGGCAGATATCCAGCTTCCCGGTCCACTGGTGATAAAGGAGACAGAACTGGCTGTATTGATACCCCTCCGGATTTTTCTCTCTGTATTCCAGCCACAACAGACGAAGGGTCACGCTTTTGCGGGTCAGTTCCTGACGGATGTACGCCATTGCGGGAAGGCCCCGTTTCTCAGGAGACTCTGTCGGATGGGACGAAAACAGGAGCGCCGCCAGGCGGCCGTCATCGAGGTCCGAAGGCAGGGGCCAAGTCAAACCAGCCTTCTGCGCCCGTTCAACGTATTCCCGGACGGTGCTGCGGGCAATGTTGCAGCTCTGGGCCACATGCTTGTTGGATAACTTTTTCTCCCATTTCAATCGGAGAACTTCTTTTATAGTACGCATGGATAACCTTTCTGCCGCCATCATGACCTCCCGAGTTTTTCCCGGGAGCTCTAACGGCTTTCATTGGATTTATCCAGCGTCGTTTATCCCCTCCCCAGGGAGTGGCGGAATGGATCGGATTCCAGTGGCGGAATCCTTCGGAATCTGGTGGCGGAATGAATCGGAATCAGGTGGCGCTTTCAATCGGAATCCAGTGGCGGATTGCGTCGGAATACGCA
>DATIKF010000339.1:0-19845 GCA_035477855.1 Dissulfurispiraceae bacterium | reverse complement strand
AACAGGCTGCTTTAGCCTTGAATGCCGCCCCGTGATTCCGTCTCGTCCTCTTTCCCATGTCCGCTGCTCCTCTCTATCCCTTGTAGTTTAGAGCAGCTCCCCTCCACTTTACACCCTGTCCGATTTTGCTGGACCACCTCTCATGAAGCAAGGGGGGGGGTGCCACATTGAAAAAGGGAGGAAAAACAGGGTGAAGCAAAAATATCTGCTTGTGCAATGTGATACAGAAATGATTTACTTGATACAAAAAAGAATGTAAAGGCACTTTTTAGTGAAACTCACTGCATTTGAGAAAACTACTGCTTCATTGCCAGCGCAATTCTTTTCCTCTGCAGATCAACCTCAACCACGGTGACCATAACTTTCTGTTGCACCTTTACCACATCGTTCGGGTCCTTGACGAATTTGTTGGCAAGTTGGCTGATGTGAACGAGGCCGTCCTGATGCACGCCGATGTCGACAAACGCACCGAAGGCGGCGACATTCGTAACGATGCCGGGAAGCCGCATGCCGGGGCGCAGGTCTTCCATCTTTTCGATGCCTTCAGCAAAGCTGAATGCTTCGAACTGTTCACGCGGGTCGCGGCCGGGTTTGGCGAGTTCTTTCAGGATGTCCTGGAGCGTAGGCATGCCGGTCGAATCGGTGACGTATCTGGCGAGCCGGATCTTTTTGCGCATCTGGTCATCGTGCAAAAGTTCCTGCACCGAACAGCCGTGGTCTTTTGCCATGGAATCGACAATCGGGTAGCTCTCAGGATGCACTGAGCTATCATCGAGCGGGTTTTTGCTGTTGCTGATGCGGAGAAATCCGGCACACTGTTCAAAAGCCTTGGGGCCGAGTTTGGATACTTTCTTCAGCTCGGCACGTGATGTGAAGGGGCCATTCTCGTTCCGGAAGGCAACGATGTTTCCTGCAAGCTGCGGGCCGAGACCGGAGACATAGGTGAGGAGCTGCCTGCTCGCGGTGTTAACCTCAACACCGACTGCATTGACGCAGCTCATTACCACGTCGTCAAGTGCTTTTTTGAGCCGGCGCTGGTCAACGTCGTGCTGGTATTGGCCGACACCGATGGACTTCGGGTCGATCTTCACCAGTTCTGCCAGCGGATCGATCACCCGCCTGCCGATCGAGACGCTGCCGCGCACTGTAACGTCATGATCCGGGAATTCCTCACGGGCGACGCCGGAGGCTGAGTAGACGGACGCGCCGCTCTCGTTCACCATAACTACGAGAATGCTTCTCGGCAGACCGAGGCTCTTGATGAATGTTTCAGTCTCTCGGCTTGCAGTGCCATTGCCGATGGCGATGGCCTCAATCTGAAACTTCTCAACGAGTCCCTTGATGGTCGCAGCAGCCTTAGTGATGCCGCCTTCCGACAGGATGAAGATAGTGTCGTTGTGCAGGAGCTTCCCCTGACGGTTGAGGCAGACGACCTTGCAGCCGGTGCGGAAGCCGGGATCCATCGCCAGCACCCGTTTCTGCCCGAGCGGAGCGGCAAGCAGCAACTGCCGCAGGTTTTCGGCAAAGACGCGGATCGCTTCATCATCAGCACGTTTCTTCGTCGCAAGGCGAAGTTCGGTCTCCATCGAGAGGCAGAGCAGCCGCTTGTAGCAGTCACGCACGGCGAGGCGCACATGTTCCGATGCTGCACACTGTCTTTTCACGACGAGTGATTCAATTGCCGTAATCGCCTCATTTTCGGCCGGGGCAGCCCGAAGAATCAGAAATCCTTCAGCAGCACCGCGCCGCATGGCGAGGATTCGATGTGAAGGTGTCTTAAGAGCCGGTTCTTCCCAGTCGAAGTAGTCGCGGTATTTCACCCCTTCTTCCTCTTTGCCCGCAATGACTCTGCACTTGAAGGTTGCTTTGTTCGCAAAAAGTTCGCGCATCTTTGCCCGCACAAGCTCATCCTCATTAATCGATTCGGCGATGATATCGCGCGCTCCGGCGAGAGCATCATCAGGAGTTTCGACCCCTATTTCTGCATTAACGAAGGCCGCGGCTCCAGCAAGCGGTTCGGTGTCGCACTGCTCGAAGATGCGCAGGGCAAGCGGTTCGAGCCCTTTCTCTTTCGCGATGGTTGCCCGTGTGCGACGTTTGGGCCGGAAGGGAAGGTAGATATCTTCAAGCACCGCCATGGTTTCGGACGCCTCGATTTTTCTTTTCAGCTCATCCGTCAGTTTTCCCTGCTCCTGGAGCGAATCAAGAATAGACTCCCGCCGTTTGTCCAACTCACGAAGCTGATCCATGCGGTCGCGAACAGCGGCTATCCTGACTTCGTCCAGCGTCCCGGTCAATTCCTTCCGGTAGCGGGCGATAAACGGTATGGCGGCACCTTCATCAAGCAATCGGGCAGTCGCTGCAACCTGGCCGGGCAGGACGCATAGTTCGGCAGCAATTACGGCTATGTGATTCGTCATCCTGTCTCCTGTTTTTCGTAAGGCATGGTCCATGTGCGTCTCTCCGGAGTTGTCCGGATGTGCAGGGGTTTTATTGTACCATGCGGCACACTGTCTGTATTGAGATATGGAGTTCTGTTGTCAAGGCAATTTAAAAATGTCCTTTTTGGGCAACATAGAGATGTCCGGTTTAAGAGGGGACGCGCCGACCAAATGGCGGAGGACTATATCAAACACGTCGTATATAATATGAAGAGCGTGCGGAGGTTCGGCAGCGAGCCGGTCAGGAAGTACGGGGCGCATTCCGCGATAATTCGCTATGTCTTCACAGAGGAGGAAGGATGAAGGTTTATATCGACGGGCAGATTATGGACGCTGCCGATGCCAAAATTTCGGTTCTTGACCACGGGTTGCTCTACGGCGACGGAGTATTTGAAGGAATCAGAATATATAATGGAAATGTCTTCAAGCTTCGTGAGCATGTGGAGCGGCTTTATATGAGCGCAAAAGCTCTTCTGCTCAGTATCCCGATGACGCAGGATGAAATGGAAAAAGCGATTCTCGACACGGTTGCCGCAACAGGACAGCGTGACGGCTACATCCGGCCTATTGTAACGCGCGGGGTGGGATGCCTGGGGATCGACCCGGCGTCGTGCGTGAAGCCGAGCGTTATCATCATCGTCGGCGATATACGTCTGTATCCTGCAGAATATTATGAACAGGGCATGGACATCGTCACAGTGCCGACACGCCGCATTCCGTCGGACAGTCTCGATCCCCGCATCAAATCGCTCAACTATCTGAACAATATCATGGCTAAGCTGGAGGCGAGGCGGGCGGGTTGTCTGGAGGCAGTCATGCTGAATCACGAAGGGTTTGTCGCCGAGTGTTCGGCAGACAACATCGGAATCGTCAGGCGCGGGGCACTGAGCATTCCGTCGGCATACAACGGGGCTCTGGACGGAATTACAATGCAGACGGTTATTGAACTGGCGTGCGGATTGAACATTCCGCATCAGGCGGCTTCCCTTACCCGCTATGATCTCTACAACGCGGACGAGTGCTTTCTCACCGGAACCGGGGCTGAGATTATGCCGGTTACGAAGATAGACGGCCGGGTGATTGGTGGTGGCAGACCGGGTCCGGTAACCGCGCGGCTGCGAGCTGCCTTTACACAGAGGGTGTCAGCCGGCGAAGCATAGCCGAGCAGCCATTGGCCGCCTTTATTTTGCCGGCGGCAGGGAGGAGAGAGCCTGCTCAGGCAGCAGCTTGTGAAAACGGACATGAACTGCATAGTCCTCAAACGGTTGAGCATGGATCGCGGCTACGATGCCGATTAGCTTCTCATGGGCAAAGAAGGTGGGCGCGGGGCTCCCGCTTTCCGCATGGTATAATGCTTCGATGCGATTTATTACTGACCTTCATATTCATTCCCGGTATTCTCGCGCCACCAGCAGGGGCATGTCTCCGGAAACTCTCTGGCGGTGGGGACAACTGAAAGGCGTCGCCGTACTCGGGACCGGCGACTTCACTCATCCGCTCTGGCACAAAGAGCTGATGGAAAAACTTGAATCGGCCGGCAACGGGATGTACCGGCTGAAAAAAGTTTTCGCTGCGCATGGAATCCCCGCCTCATGTCAGGCCGATATCTTCTTCATGCCGAGTGCTGAAATCAGCTGTATCTACAAGAAGAACGACAGGACTCGCAAAGTACATGTGCTTCTTCTTGCCCGGTCGCTTGATGATGCCTATCGCATCAATATTGAACTCGCAAAGATCGGAAACCTTTCATCCGATGGCAGGCCGATTCTCGGACTTGATGCGAAGGAATTGCTCCGGATAGTCCTTGAAACGTCGGCAGATGCGCTGTTTGTTCCTGCGCATATCTGGACGCCGCACTTTTCGGTGTTTGGCTCAGAATCGGGGTTTGATTCGCTGGAGGAGTGCTTCGATGAGTTAACGCCCCATATTCACACGGTCGAAACAGGGCTATCGTCCGACCCGCCGATGAACTGGCGCATTGCAGAACTTGACCGGTTGACACTCATCTCAAACTCCGATTGTCATTCAGCGTCAAAGATAGGCCGGGAAGCAACAGTGTTCGATACAGAGCTCTCCTATGATGCGATCATGCATGCCATCAAGACAAGACAAGGCTATGCCGGTACCATAGAATTTTTTCCGGAAGAAGGCAAGTACCATGCTGACGGTCACCGGGCATGTTCCGTATGCCTTTCCCCCCAGGAAACGATACGCCACAACTACCTCTGCCCGGTGTGCGGAAAAGCGGTCACCGTCGGGGTTCTGCACCGGGTCGAAAAGCTGGCGGTGCGGGATGAAGGATTCAGTCCGAAGAAGGCTGCGCCGTTTCGCTCGCTTATTCCGCTGCAGGAGCTGATAGCCGAAGCGTTGAATGCCGGTGCTGCAACAAAGAAAGTTCAGGCCGCGTACTTTGACCTCCTCGAGAAATGCGGAAATGAACTGTCGGTTCTCACGGATGTGCCGATGAAGGCTATCCGAAGCGCTGTGACAGAGCCAAAAATAGCGGAGGCAATTGACCTGATGCGAAAAGGTCATGTGCATAGTGCGCCCGGATACGATGGCGAATACGGCAAAGTAAGGATATTTGAGAAGGTTGCTTCGCCAGAAAAAAAGGGGCAGGAAGTCCTGTTTTAATGGCAAATGAGAAGAAACAGGGCAGCAATGAAAAACAATGAATTTCTTAAGCGGGAGTGAGCAGCGTGCATATTGTTTTTTGTTTTTTACTTTTCCCTTCCCAATTCTTCCTTCCCGATTTCTGCGTGAGTGGTTCGTTGTGAAAGTTCTGACCGGACTGGATTTGCTTGAGAAACGCTGGCCCAGGGTTCTGCGCGGCGCGCGGGTCGGACTTGTCGTTCACCCTGCATCGGTTGATTCCGCGCTGACGCATGCGGTCGACCGGTTTCGCGCTTCAAAGCGTTGCGAGCTGACGACGCTCTTCGGACCGCAGCACGGTATCCGAGGTGAAACGCAGGACAACATGATCGAGTGGCAGGGCTACCGCGACTGCAAGACCGGCCTGCCGGTGCACAGCCTGTACGGTGCGGTGCGCAAGCCGACTGAGAAGATGCTCAGGGATGTTGATGTGCTGGTGGTCGATCTGCAGGATGTCGGCGCCCGCTACTATACCTTTATCTGGACGCTCGACCTCTGCATGGAAGCATGCGCCGCACTCGGAAAGTCTGTCATTGTGCTTGATCGACCGAACCCGCTCAACGGCGTTGATACTGAAGGCCCGGTGATGGATCCGGACTATGCTTCATTTGTCGGGCTGAAGCCGCTGCCGATCCGCCACGGGATGACAATAGGCGAGGTGGGCCGGTTTATGAGGGAACTCTACTATCCGGAACTCGATTATCAGGTCGTCCGCATGGAGGGATGGCAACGCGGCATGTGGTTTGATGAGACAGGTCTTCCATGGGTTCTGCCGTCGCCGAACATGCCGACGCTTGACTCAGCAATTGTCTATCCGGGCATGTGCCTGCTTGAAGGAACACTGCTCAGCGAAGGACGCGGCACAACCCGGCCGTTTGAGATCTTCGGCGCTCCATATATCGACCCGGAGAAGCTTGTCTCGCACCTGAAGACATACCGCCTGCCCGGTGTCTTTTTCCGGCCGCTCTCGTTTGAACCTACGTTCCAGAAACATGCAAAAACAGTCTGCGGCGGCGCGCAGATACATGTAACCAATCGCTCGCGTTTCCGCTCATGGAAGACCTCGGTTGCGATTCTGAAGGCGGTTCATGATCTCTACCCGAAGCAGTTCGCGTGGAAACAGCCGCCATACGAATATGAAACCATAAAAAGGCCGCTCGACATTCTCGCCGGAACCGACCGCCTTCGCGTCGATATCGAATCCGGCGTCCCGCTTCGTGAGATGGAGCGATGGTGGCTGCCGCAACTGAGAACATTCGCCGCGAAGGTTCGTCCGCATTTCCTGCTGTATGACTAAACTGCATGCCGCATTCGTTCTTGCAGCAGGCCTCGGAGAACGCCTCCGTCCTGTCACCGACGCCATCCCCAAACCGCTTGTTCCGCTTTGCGGCAAACCCTGTATTGAGCGGGCTATTGAACAGGTCATGCGTTGCCATCCGGTACACTTGTGTGTAAATTTGCACTACAAGGCCGAAGCAATCCGCTCCTGGGCTGCCGGCTCTCCGTATGGCGAACGGATACAGTTTTACCACGAGTCGGAGATTCAGGGCACCGGCGGCGCTCTAAAAAATGCCGCCCCGCTGCTTTCGGGAGGTACTTTTCTCGTCTTGAACTCCGACATCGTCAGCGATATCGATCTCGCCGTACTGCTCCGCCGGCACCGCACTGAAGGGAATCTGGTCACGCTCGCGGTTCATGATCATCCGCAGTTCAACACGGTATGCGTTGCTGCTGACGGCATGTTTGCCGGACTTGTTCAGCATAACGCCGCACAACCTGAATCCGGTCTGAAGGCCTTTACCGGCATTGCAATCTATGAAATGTCATTTCTCGATTTCCTTCCTGCAGGAGTTTCTCGTGTGACCGATGCCTGGCAGCGGGCACGGGATGCCGGGCACCGGGTAGCTGCCGCTGATGTGAGCGGTTGTGCCTGGTCGGACATCGGAACTCCCGCAACCTATGCAAAGGCAGTTTTCGATCTGCTGCTGGCTGACGGGGAGACGGTCTTCATTCATCCGTCTGCAAAAGGCTGCGGACGGAGCGACTATCAGGGATATGTCGTCGCAGAGGCAGGCAGTAAGCTCGATGGAGCGAAACTGAAGAACTGCGTTGTTCTGCCGGGGTGCGACGTCAGCGGGCAGCATATTGAAAATGCACTTGTGCATGCAGGAGGAATTCTGCCTCTTTCTGCATCGGATCTTTTCAGCCGCACCGGTGACGGAGTGGTCGAGATCGGCGCGGGCGGATCGGACCGGAGATATTTCCGTATCGAACACGGCGGCAGCAGTGCTGTGCTCCTTCAGTGCGCACGGCGTGATGAAGAGTTTGAACGTCAGGCCGCGTACGCAAAATTTTTTGCGAAGCAGGGAGTCCGCGTTCCCCGGCTGTCATCGATTGCCGCACATCAGGCGGCAATGCTGTTTGAAGACCTCGGCGACATTTCCCTTTACAGCTGGCTGAGATGCAGCCGTTCTGAAGGAGCCGTCGAGGCGATGTACCGGAAGGTGATCGACCAGCTGGCGCAGCTTCACGCCGTGGCGTCTGCAAATGTGCATGACTGCCCGTTGCTGGCAGAAAGAGTCTTTGATTATGACTACCTGAGATGGGAGACTGTCTATTTTTATGAGCAGTTCGTAATCGGGCTGCTCGGTCGAGACGACATCGACCGGAGACCCCTTGATGAGGAATTTCATCTTCTCGCACAATCAGTCGATGCGGCTCCGCGGACGATTATCCATCGGGACTGCCAGTCGCAGAACATCATGCTGAAAAACAACGCGGAAGTTTGCCTGATAGACTTTCAGGGAGCACGCCTTCTGACGCCTGCCTACGATATCGTCTCGCTGCTGTGGGATCCGTATTATCGCCTTGATGGTGCGCTGCGGGAGCGTCTGGTAACGTACTATCGTGGGGAAATGCAGAGCAGATCCGACACGTTCGATGACGCGGCATTCCGGCACGCGCTGCTGCCGTGCCGCTTGCAGCGCCACATGCAGGCGCTCGGAGCGTACGGCTTTCTTTCGCAGGTGAAAGGGAAACGGTCATTTCTCAAACATGTTCCGGAGGGGATGAGACTGCTGAAAGAGGATGCGCGGGAAGTGCGGGACAGGTATCCAGCTCTTGCCGCACTGATTTCGGGGTTAGAGGTCGTCCCGGCACAATAAAAAACGGCGGACTGCCTATGCGGTCCGCCGCAAAAAAAGTCAGCCTACTTCGATGATTTCATCGGTGCGCCGCAGCAGAGAATCTCGCACATGTCAACACATCCGCATACCTTGTCGATAGTTACGATCAGTCCGCATGAAACGCATGAATACTTGCTCCCCTTCATTTTTGCGGTAGCTTTCGGCGCGGTTTTCACTGCGCTCTTCGGGGCACACTTTTTTGTTGCGCATTTTTTTGCCGGCACCGTCTTTTTCGGCGCTGCCGCTTTCACGGCTTTTGCGGGTGCTGCTGTCTTTTTTGTTGCCATGTTGTCTCCTTTGCGGGTAGTGTATAAACAAGTGCGTGCTGTAAAGCACAAAGCGGATGGACGCGGGATGAAACAGCGTTCTCTCCATGCTATGGTTGTCCGCCCTTGTTTTGTAAATTATATACCAGACAGAGTTCCGATGATAGAGAGAAAACTTGAAAGCGTAAATATTCCTTCGTCACTGGAGATCGGATCACTGCAGCTTGCGATGCCGCTCATTCTGGCGCCGATGGCGGGCATCAGCGATCTGCCTTTTCGTGCGATGCATCGCCGGTATGGCTGCAACCTCGCTTTTACCGAGATGATCAGCGCCCGCTCGCTCGCATACGGGAGCCGGCAGACATTGAGCATGCTTTCGATGTCCGATCTCGACAGGCCGCTCGGAGTCCAGCTGCTTGGCAACGACCCGGACGTGCTTGTCCGGACGCTCGACATTATCCACACGATGCCTTTTTCGCTCATCGACATCAACGCTGCCTGTCCTGTCCCGAAAGTGACAAGCCGCGGCGAGGGCGCCGGACTGCTGCGGGAAGATCCGAAGCGTATCGAAACGCTTGTCGGTGCGGTTGTCCGGGCTACTCATCTGCCGGTGACTATCAAGATCAGAACGGGGTGGGACGATGATTCTCTCGTCGCGGTCTCTGTAGCCCATGCCGCTGAGGCTGCCGGGGCATCGGCCATCTGCGTGCATGGCCGCACCCGCATGCAGCACTATGGCGGACGGGTAAACCGCGAGGCGATTGCGGAAGTGAAGCGGACAGTGAAAATTCCGGTCATTGCGAGCGGCGATGCTTTTTCACCGCGCCTGATTCAACGCACCTTTGAGGAAACCGGCTGCGACGGCGTCATGATTGCGCGCGGAGCGCTCGGCAACCCGTGGGTGTTCCGCGATGTGATGGACTATCTCTCGACCGGTATGTGTGGAGAACGGCGGAGCCTTGCTGAAATCGCCGCCGCAATGCATGACCACCTTGCACTCTGTTGCGAATATTACGGCGAGCGCGGCGGTACGGTGCTCTTCCGGAAGTTTTTCACCTGGTATGCAAAAGGGATTAAAACGGGGCGGCAGTATAAGGAAAGAGTCTTCAGCGTGACGGAGCAGGCTGCAATGAAAGCGGTCATCGATGAACTTGAACAGGCCAATCTGCAGGTGCTCCCGCTTTACGAGGCTTATGACAAAGAGATGCTGGATTCCCTGCCCGACAGTCACAGGCGGACTGGGGATCTGTTGCAGTGGCAATAAGAGTTATAATAAAAATAAATATCTTTTATTAGCAATATAAAAGGCAACTCTCTATATTATAAGGAGCTTTGCCATCCTGATCTTCGGAGGTTTCTTATGAGCTTTCGCCTGCGTGATGTAGTCATCTTCAAAAACTGGCCGATGTTCTGGAAAATCTCGCTTATGCCCATCATGGCCGTTACTTTTTGCGGTATCGGGATACTCGCTTTTGTCGTCCCGTTTACAAGAGAGAACTTTTTTGCCGTCGCTGTTGTGCTCACGGCCGTTTCGATAGTGGTCACCTTCATGACGTTTCTTGTCGGCGGCGGGTTTATCACAAAGCCGGTGAAGCAGTACGGATCGCTGATGCAGGGGTTCTCCGACGCATTGACATCACGCACGGGCGACTTGAGAGAAAGACTGCCGGTGAAGGGGAAGGACGAAATCGGCGTCCTGGCTGTCGATATCAACAAGGTGATGGACTCCTACGGTGAAATGGTTGACACCACCTTGCGGGTGGCTGGACGTGTCGTGAACACGACGCATGTGTTGAATGACAACGCAAACAGGATGACGACCGGCGCGAATAAACAAGCCGCGCAGTCGCACCAGATGGCCGTTGCCGCTGAGGAGATGAGCCAGACGATCACCGATATTGCCAGAAACGCTTCTTCCGCAGCTGAAACAGCAACGAAGGCCATGAACATAGCGGGCAATGGCCGGGAAATGGCGCAGCATGCGGTGGAAACGGTGAATCAGGTACATATTTCGACCACCGAGCTTGCAGATATGGTGGAGAGGCTCAATGGGAAGGTTTCGGAAATCGGAAGCATTGTCAGTGTCATCAAGGACATCGCAGATCAGACGAATCTCCTTGCATTGAATGCTGCAATCGAGGCGGCTCGGGCCGGAGAGCAGGGCAGAGGGTTTGCTGTTGTCGCGGACGAGGTGCGAAAGCTTGCTGAAAAAACCATCAAGGCAACAGCTGATATTACCGACAGAATCAAGGCGGTACAGGAAGAATCTTCAAAGACGACCCAAAGCATGCACGAAACCGCTGGAGAAGTAGTAAAGGCCGACGCCTCCATCAAGGAAGTCATGAATGCTCTGGAAGGTATCGTCGAAGCTGTTATGATGGCAAATGATCAGGTAACCCAAATAGCGACTGCCGTCGAGGAACAGTCTGCGGCAGCCGAGGAGGTCGTCAGGAATATCAGCGCCACATCCTCCCTGTCCAAGGCAAATGAAAACATGGCTGCCGAGGTGGCAAAGGGGTCTGACAAAATCCGCGAAATAATAGAAGCTGACCTTAAAGCTGCCTTTGAGGGGTTCAGAACCATGGGGAGTGACGGGGCGCTGCTTGATGTCTTGAAAGGCAGTTTCCGGTCGTATCAGTTTCACATAGGTGATATTGTCAGCGGGAAAGTGGCTGTTGAAGAGGCCCAAGCCCCTGATCAGCACTCAAGCCGGATGGGGAAATGGTATTTTGGAAACGGGATGGCGCTCCTGGGGCGCCTGGAAGGGTACAAGCGTCTTGCTCAGCCTCATGCGCGGATACACCAGCTCGGCCGGGAAATTGTTCAGGCTGTTGCCGCCAGGGATTCACGGGCTGCCGCCATGTACAAGGACCTGACAAACGCGATAACGCAAATCCAGGCCGACATAGACGCGGTAAAGATTGAGGGCATGACCAGGCAGTAAGCGAGCAGGGGACAGAGCGGACTTGCCGGCGGTCATCAGAACGAAAAGAGAACAAAAGCGTAACCGAGGGCAACGAAGACTTGCTGTCTGGTTATAACACTTCTATTCCGAATTCCTTCAGCGTATGTGCAAGCGAAGCAATCGGCAGTCCCATCACGTTGAAGTAATCGCCGTCAATTTTTCTTACGAGCAACGCGCCGAACTCCTGAATGCCGTAAGCTCCTGCCTTATCAAACGGCTCGCCGGTTTTGATATACGCTTCAATTTCGAGCGCCGTCAATCGTCTGAACCAGACCTTTGACTCGACTGCCCGCGTGCGGGATTTGCCTGACGATGCATCCAGAATCGTATACGCGGTAATGACAACATGGCATCGACCGCTCAGGCGCTTCAGCATCCGGCGTGCATCCCCGGCATCAACCGGCTTGTTCAGGATGTCGTTGCCGAGCACGACGATGGTGTCGGCGGCAAGGATCAGATCATGCGGGTAGTGCTGAGCAACACATGCGGCCTTGTGGCGCGCAAGCGCCTTTGCACAATCTCTCGGCGATAGCCGAGCGCTGCATACCTCTTCGGCATGAGCCGTACTGACACTGAACTCAAGGCCGATGCGGCGGAGCAGCTCTTTCCGGCGGGGTGAAGCAGAGGCAAGGATAATAGTTCGCATTTGGATATTATAACGATAATTCAGGAGAGCCGTAAGCGCGCACTCTTAAAAATTTTGCGAACAGGCTCATTTCAGTCACTGCTGATTGCTGATTTCTTTGATTTTGATGCGTCGTTTCGGTAAACTTGAAGACGGATTGCCGGAGGGCCTTTATGTTTACATCTGATGAGTGGCAGTATGTTATAGAGCGACTCTTTTTTGTCACCGAGCGACTGCTTGTTTTTGACAGTCTGGACGATGTTTTCAGCCATATTCTTCGTACCGCCGTCACGTTTACCAAGGCCGACGCAGCCTCTATTCAGGCCTTTGACATGAAGACCGGCAAGGTGCAGACGGTAGGAGGCGAGGGCCTGACTGATGAATATAGAAAACAAGCCGTCGAGAACGTCGGCGAAGGCATTGCCGGCAGAGTTGTAGCGGAAGGGAAGCCGTTTTTTACGAATGATGTAACAGAGGAATTCTTTTCCGACCACCGTCGGCAGGCTCGTGAAGACGGGCTGAAGGCTGCCATGTCGGTGCCGCTCAAGACAAAGGCGGGTGCGGTCGGCTGCCTGACGGTATTCCGGAAAACTACGGAGTCGTTTGCGGATCAGGATCTGCTTCTTATGAGCATTTTTGCTTCGATTGCGGCTGAAGCGATTGAGAAGCGCGGGTTTATCTCTTCAATGAAACAGCAGGCCATTTTTGACCACGCAACAGGTCTGTATAACCGCAGCATGCTGCTCAAGATGTTCGATGCCCAGCTGAACCTTGCATTCCGCCATCAGCATCCGACCAGCGTGGTGATGATGAAAATAGACGATTTTGATGAATATGTCAGCATGAACGGACCTCTGCTCGGCAATAAGCTCCTTCGGGACTTTGCGAAGGCTCTGCTTGAACATTGCCGGAGGTCTGATATCATCGGGCGGATTAGTGAAGAGGCCGTCGTGATTGTCCTCCCACTCGCCCATGGAACGCAGGCTGTTGCCCTGTGTTCAAAACTGCGCGGGCTGCTTTCCCGGAGCAGACCGCCCGATGTCGGCGGGCCGGGTCAATCGCAGACTTTCAGCGCCGGGATCAGCGAATATCCCAGAGACGGCGATACGGTGCAGGTGCTTTTAAAAAAGGCGGAGGCCGCACTGGTCACGGGGAGCGTTGAGGGTCGGGATCGCACAACAGTCTGGACCGAGAAAGGGCCTATGGAATGAAGACAACCAAATCAAGATCTCTGTTCAAACAGGCACAATTGCTGTTTCCGGGCGGGGTGAACAGCCCTGTCCGTGCATTCCGCGCCGTCGGCGGCATGCCGTTGTTTATTGAAAAGGCAAAAGGTTCCCGGCTGTATGATGTCGATGGGAATGCATTTATCGACTATGTGCTGTCCTGGGGGCCGATGATTCTCGGTCATGCCCATCCGGCTGTTGTCAAGGCGATAAAGAAGGCGGTTGATAAAGGCACAAGTTACGGCGCTCCCTGTCCTCTTGAAGTCGAACTCGCGTCAATGATTATGGATTTCTATCCGTCGATCGAAAAGATGCGCATGGTCAGTTCGGGCACCGAGGCGACCATGAGCGCAATCCGCGCGGCACGTGGTTTCACCGGACGTGACATGATTATCAAGTTCGAGGGTTGCTATCATGGCCATGCTGACGGTCTGCTGGTAAAAGCGGGTTCAGGCGCCGCAACCTTTGGCGTTCCGGACAGCCCCGGGGTGCCTAAGGATTATGCAAAGCTCACGCTTGCCTTGCCGTTTAATGATACCGATGCTTTCCGGGCAGTGATGCGCCGCAACGGAAAGCGGATTGCCTGTGTGATTGTCGAGCCGGTCGTAGGGAATATCGGATGTATCATGCCTGCACCAGGGTTTCTTGATGCATTGCGTGCTGAGACTTCCCGTTCCGGAACAGTGCTGATTTTTGATGAGGTCATGACCGGCTTCAGGGTCAGCCGCGGCGGCGCGCAGGAAACCTTCGGCATCAAGCCGGATCTCACCTGTCTCGGCAAGGTTATCGGCGGAGGTCTGCCGGTAGGTGCCTATGGCGGACGTGCCGATATCATGGAGATGATTTCACCGGAAGGTCCGGTGTATCAGGCCGGGACGCTCTCCGGCAATCCGATAGCCATGACTGCCGGAATCGAAACGCTCAAGGTTCTGAAAAAAAAATCGACCTATTCGGCGCTCGAAAAGACGATGCTGCAACTTGAAGCAGGACTGAAAGACGCGGCAAAAAAAGCGGGGGTTTCTGCGAAATTATATCGGGCCGGCACCATGTTCTGCACCTACTTCACCGACGTTGACGTGGTGGATTATGCAACGGCGAAGACGGCCGACACAGCCCACTTCGGGCGGTTTTTCATGAAGATGCTGGAGCAGGGCATCTATTTAGCCCCCTCTCAGTTTGAGGCCGGTTTCGTTTCGCTTGCTCACGGGAAGGCAGATATCGACGCGACGGTCGAGGCTGCGTTCCGGGCGTTCCGGGCGGTACGATAGTGGCAGGACAGCCGCCCGAGAAGCCGGTTTTCCGGCAGATTTTTGAAGCAAGCACGGTCGGCATCCATCTTGTGCTCTGCATTATTGCCGGAGCGGTGGCCGGCTATTTTCTGGATCGCTATTTTGGGACATTTCCCTATCTCTCACTCATCTTTTTTATTCTGGGCGTTATTGCGGGCTTCCGTGAAGTCTTCCGCATTGCCCGAAAGGCGGACAAGGCTGCTGATGGAACAGATGCTTCAAAGAATTCATAGGCTGGTATTCATCGTCATTCCTTCGCTTGCGCTCTGTGCCGCCGGCATATGGTGGGGAGAATGGCGCATTCCGTTCAGCATCGTTGTCGGCGGAGCTCTCTCTCTTGCGAGCCTGAGGATTATTGCATGGTCGGTGCGCCGCTTCCTCGGAACCGGCATGGGGCAGCCGATTATTATCGGTATCAGCACCCTGAAGATTTTTGCCATGTTTGCAACAATGGTCGTTCTTGCAGTTTTCGGGCTGCTGCATGTTGTCGGCATGGTGAGCGGCTTTACAGCGGTTCTTTTTATCACTACCATTGAAGGATACCGGGCGGCCCGCGCCGGAACCATATGACCTATTTTGTCCTGGCCGTTCTTATTGCAGCGCTTGTGCTTTTTGCTTTGAAACTGACAAAAATTGCTATTATTTTCATTGCTATAGCTGTTGTGCTCATGATTGTGCTGAAGAAGAAAATGCGCTCTCCCCGGACATGGTCCGGCAGATAAACAAGCATTATTCCATCGGAGGTTTTGCATGACGATGATTACATGGAGTTCCGAGTTTAGTGTCGGCATCGGTTCGATAGATGAGCAGCACAAGAAACTGGTGGGGCTTGTAAATGATTTAAACGATGCCATGGGCAAGGGCAAGGGTAAGGATGTGCTGGAAAAGATACTGGCCGGACTGGTTGATTATACAAAGACGCATTTTGCGAATGAAGAGCAGTTGTTCAAGACTCTCGGGTATCCTGAAAGTATGTCTCACAAGACTAAGCACGATGAGCTGACAAAAAAGGTATTGCAGTTCCAGAAGGATCTGCATGACGGCAAAGTCGTGATGTCGGTCGAGATTATGGCTTTTCTGAAGGACTGGCTGCTGAACCACATCAAAGGCACAGACATGAAGTACAGCTCTTTCATGAAAAGCAAGGGAGTAGCGTAAAAAGGGAAGGAAGAAGGAAGAAGGGCTGAGTTTTTAGCGGGGATGTTCACGCCGCCACTCCTTCGGCGACGTTGCAAAAGCATGAGACTTCCAGAGCCCGGCGCGGCGATCCCGGGCTTTTTTCTGCGCAGTGGCCAGGCGGTTAGCGTATTTCACATTGGGGGGGACAGTGCGGGCAAGTGCATATCCGTTCGCAACCATCCGTTCATTGAGCAGCACGTTGTTTTTTGTCCATCCATAGGCAAGCAGTCTCCCATAGCGGTCACGCAGCTCAATATCAAACTCCAGCTTCACTGTTGCGTCTGTTTTTTGTATCAGCACCCGCAGATGGCGCCTGGCTCTCTGCCCCCATGGCTGCTGTCCGATTTCGGGGGCGTCAATTCCGATAAGCCGCACCTCTTCCCGACGTGAAGGAGCACCGGACGACCGTATTCCGGACACGACTATGCTGTCACCGTCCAGTATTTTCAGCACGCGCCACTGTGCTGCATCAGCGCGGAGCGGGAAGAAACAGAGCAGGGCGAGGAAAAAAAGAACGGAGCAGAGAATGCGTGTATAATAGTTTGTGCGCATTGCATATTCTATCATGCAAGGAGCAAGGATGCGGCTGGGCGGAGGCAAAAACATAGTTTTGAGCGGCTTTATGGGGACCGGCAAGACCAAAGTGGGCAGAACGGTTGCCAAGCTCGCGGGAATGGCTTTTATCGACGTTGATGCGGAGATAGAAACGCGGTCCGGAATGTCTATCCCGGATCTCTTTACAGCGTTCGGCGAGCCTGAATTCCGTCGGCGCGAGACCGAAACAATCAGGGATATTTCAGCCCACCATCAGGTAGTGATTGCGACCGGAGGGGGCGCTGTTATCAATCCGGAGAACGTCTCACTGTTGAAACAGAACGGAGTGATTGTCTGCCTGACCGCTACGATCGGGACGATTCTAAAGAGAGTCGGGGCGAGCGGGAACCGTCCGCTCCTGAAGGGGGGAAACCCCGAGCAGCGCATTCGCGAGCTTCTGACAACACGGCAGCCGTTTTATGAACAGGCTGATATCATGGTAAAAACAGACGGCAAAAGTCCCCGGACTGTTGCGGTAGAAATACTCGAGCGGGTTGCTGCATGGGACGCATTAGGAAAAGGATAGACTATATGCAGTCGTTGCAGAAGGTTCAGGTCAGGCTCGGCAAAAGAAGCTATGCAATTATTGTCGGCAGAGGTATTCTTTCCCAGCTCGGTGAGCAGCTTGCTCTGTTGGGTTTTTCTCCGAAAATCGGCATCGTGAGTAACCCGACTGTTTTCAGGCTTTACGGCAAGGCGGTCGAGCAGTCGCTCCGGAATGCGGGGTTTGAACCGTTCCCGGTCATTATTCCGGACGGAGAGAAGTACAAGACGCTGAAATATGCCGAAAAGATTCTCACAAAGCTGCTTCAGGAGCGCCTTGACCGGAAAGCCTGCCTTATAGCGCTTGGCGGCGGCGTCATCGGTGACGTCAGCGGATTCGCGGCATCGCTTTACATGCGAGGCATCAGTTTCGTCCAGGTTCCGACCACCCTTCTTTCACAGGTTGACAGCTCGGTCGGCGGCAAGACCGGCGTCAATCATCCGCTCGGCAAGAACATGATTGGAGCATTCTACCAGCCGCGTCTGGTCTGGATAGATACAGATACCCTGAAAACGCTCCCGCGTCGAGAGCTGCTTTGCGGGGTTGCCG
This sequence comes from Dissulfurispiraceae bacterium, assembly GCA_035477855.1. Taxonomy (GTDB): domain Bacteria; phylum Nitrospirota; class Thermodesulfovibrionia; order Thermodesulfovibrionales; family Dissulfurispiraceae; genus JAAYUK01. The sequence goes on along the minus strand of DATIKF010000339.1, from coordinate 2,330 downwards.
AGGTCATTAAGTACGGTGTTATCTGGGACGAACGGTTCTTTGCATTTCTGGAGCAGATGAGGGAGGAACTGCTTGGTCTCAATCCTGATGTGCTCTCAAAGGTCATCAGGACGTCGTGCAGCATTAAGGCGCAGGTTGTGTCGAAAGACGAGCGGGAGGGAGGGCTCCGGGCTATCCTGAACTTCGGGCATACGGTCGGGCATGCCATCGAGACTGAAACCAGGTATCAACAGTTCCTGCACGGCGAAGCGGTGGCTATCGGCATGCATATGGAGGCAATACTTGCGAACCGGCTGAAACTGCTCGAAAAATCCTCGGTGTCCCGCATCCGGAAGCTGATCGCATCCTATGGACTGCCTGCGGACATCCCGGAAGAGCTGGACGCTGAGCGTCTCTGTTTGCACATGAAGATCGACAAGAAAGCCGAGTCGGGCAGGGTTGTATTTGTGCTGCCGGAGCGGATCGGCGCTGTCAGAATTGAGAAAAACGTCGATTTAAAGACGGTTTCAGCAGTCCTGTCCTGAGCGGAAAAACGACTGGCAGATATAGTCTTTTTTGTCCTATGATAATGAGTTTTACGCTATCTGACCGAACGGAAATAAGGACGATTGAAGATCGGAGGGACTCATGATATTTCGGCGATTGAATCCCCCGGGTATTCCGGAGAGCGTTTTGTTTGAGTCAGACCGAAGCGGTCGACTCCTCCATCTGACGATAATGCTCGATTTCCCGCTCCTCTGGCGGTATGTCGCCGATGGGCTCAAGCAACCAGCGGTTATTGAACCAATCGACCCATTGCAGCGTGGCGTATTTTACCATGTCGATGTCTTTTCCATGACTCTCTCCTCTCAAATTGTAGAGCCTCCAGTATACCCGGGGGGATTCATTATTCTCGCATGGATTTTTACGGTTCCAGCCTGCCTGGGAATATCATGGGCGGTGGCAAGTCTTCTGCATATGTTCCAGTAGATTATGCTGATTCGTTGTGCGCAGAAGTGCTGATGGAGGCATGGCGCTGGCCATGCCTTTTATATTCCTGATAAGCTTTGCCCTGTTAACGCTATAATACTCTTAACATGTTTTTCCCGTATAAAGACGATAATCCGACATATGCATTCCCGTGGGTAACCATCGCTATTATCTTGGCAAATATAGGCGTATATGCCTGGCAGGTACTTTCTCCGTTAAGCGATTTGGCGATAGTTTCGCGCTTCGGAGCCGTTCCCTTCGCCCTGACCTCCTTTGAACAGATCCAGCCAATCAGTCCTTTTGCCACGGTGTTTACGTCCATGTTCATGCATGGCGGCCTATTTCACCTTATGGGCAATATGCTGTACATGTGGATATTCGGCGACAACATCGAAGACGCCCTCGGCCATGGCCGTTTTTTCCTCTTTTATCTGCTCTCGGGAGTCGTTGCGGTTTACGGACATGCCGTCACCGACCCCGGCTCGCTTATTCCGCTGGTCGGCGCAAGCGGAGCTGTTTCGGGAGTGCTCGGTGCGTATCTATTGCTTTTCCCGGCGGCAAGAGTCTCCACGCTTGTATTTTTTGGTCTTTTCTGGGTAATTCAGATTCCGGCCTTTTTTGTAATCGGCATGTGGGTAGTTGTGCAATTCATGAATGTCGTGGCTAGTGCCGCGACCGGACAACATGGCGGCGGCGTTGCATGGTTTGCCCATATCGGCGGCTTTCTGTTCGGTCTGCTGACGGTGAAGTTCTGGCTTCCCGCCCGGCTGAGGCGTTAACAAGGAAAGGTCACGTCCAGTCAAGTGGTGTAAGAACGATCGTGCAATCTCCTTTGCCAAGCAGCCACCAGTATAGTTCTGGTGAAGCTTTTGATGTCTCCTGCAGCGTCTCAAGCGACATATATCGTCTGCAGACCAGCCACTCTTCATTTTGTTCCATTAATACAGCTCCGACCAATCGGATGATCGACTCTTTGTTGGGGAAAATCCCAACAACGTCAGTGCGTCTTTTGATCTCCCGGTTCAGCCGCTCCTGAGGGTTATTGAACCATAGCTGCCGCCAATGTGCCGCCGGAAATGCGGTGAAGGCCAGCAGATCAGCTTCCGCCTCTATCAACAGCTCCGCAGCCTCGGGAAACTGTGCCGACAATCGGTCAATAACATAGCCATACTGCCTGCTCACTTCTTCCTTGTCCGCCTGTGCAAAGATTGACCTGCCGTTTGTAACCTCTCACAAACCACCGCCGCAAACAGCCGGTAAATTCCCACAATAGCCTGTCGTTTTTTATACTCTCTCAAAATATCCTGTCCTGAGCAAGGGCGGGGATACCCGAGAGCAAACATTTGGCAATGAACCGTTCC
>DATIKF010000338.1:0-5209 GCA_035477855.1 Dissulfurispiraceae bacterium | reverse complement strand
CCATCATGGATTACATAGCACAGCACAACGACAACCCCAAGCCGTTCGTCTGGACGGCCAAGGCCGAAGAGATTCTCGCCAAGGTCGCCCGCGCGTGGGATACGCTTAATGTCGCATCAGAATAGAACACTACACTAGAATCTGTGCCCCTCCGATGCGGTTGCCCTTCGCGTCGAAGACGACGTCCGCACCGCCGTGCTGCTCGGCCAGTTGCGCCCGAACTCGCTCCGGCGGCAGGACAGCTCCACAGTCGCGATTGAGGCAAGTGGCCTTGGCACGGGCGACCGTCGCACCGGGGACTTCCTTTTCAGAATTTGGCTCGAAGACCTCAAACTCCACTCGCGGTGGTTGTCCTCTCGGCCGGACGACCTTGTACCTGAGCGCACGTTTTCGACGGGCATTCTTGCACAGCCAGAAGCTGCGTACTAACGGAATCTCGGCTCCGCAGTTGGGCGCTTCGCATCGCACTGTTCGCGACCAGAGATAGGCAATAGGCTTAGCCCCGTCGGGATCGGCGGGGTAGAACTCCGCCAGTTCCTTTTCTGCCTTTTCCTTGATGTCTGTGGCCACACGCCGGAGTTCCTCTGCCAGTTCGTGACCGTGTCGCGGGATGTCTTCGAGCATGACCTTGAGAATCAGACAGGCCACGGGGTTCAGGTCACTGGCAAAGGTATCGCAGCCAAGCCGAAGGGCTTCCAAAGGAATCGAGCCGCCTCCAGCAAATGGATCAACAACCAGTGGCGTCTCCTCAGGATGAGCGGCCTTCACCAATTCACGCGCCACGCCGATCCATCGTGGATGATTCGCGACATCCCAGTTGGCTACGTCGCCGATGAAGGTCAGAAGTGCTTTCTGCAAGCCCTCGTCGCCCTCTGGAATACCGCTAATTCCTTCGAGTGCTTTGCGTGCGTTGTTCTTGAAGTCGCCGGGGCAGTGCTCATCGCACGGGTCCGGCAGCAGGAGCGCCAGAAGAACCGCCCGGCAGGCGGCCAGGGGCCGACGCGCCCACCAAAGATGTAGCGACGATGGATGCCCATGCCGGATGGACTTCTCCCTGGCCGAGTGCTTCGACACCACCGCAATCGGAAAATCCACTTCCGCCAACCGCTTACATTCCTTTGGAATCATCTACGGAGCCGCTTTCTTCTTTCTGCGAATGGGCTTCTTGGATTTCGGGGGAAACGCAGGTCGGGCTGGTCCGAGCAAACTCAACACAGGATCATTCTGAGCACGCGTGAGATCACCCCGGACCAGCAACACACAATTCCTCTTGCTACGCGTAATTGCATTGTATAGAAGTCGCCTTTGTAACTCCTGGTCGGATATCACTGTGTACGGCCAGAGAACAATGACGTTGTCAAACTCACGGTTCTTTGCCCCATGGATGGTGGTGACAATTCTCTTGGGGGTGTGAACGGAGTATGCCCGCTTCTCGTGAACAACTGCATCAATGTGACGTGCAACCACCACGTGAGGAATGAACTTGATGCCTTTCAGTTTCGCGAATCTTTGGGATCGTGAAACGATATGACTCCCAATCGGGTCGAGGTCTGAGGAGGGAGCAACCCAGTTGCCATTTGAAGGTCCGTTTGTGGTGGCCAAACCAAGGGTGTCACGGATTTGCTGTTGTTCGTGTTCAGCAGAACTCTCATGGAACCATTTGATGGGGTGGAGGTTCCTCTTTTGCAGTTGATCAGACAACGAGCTCAGTACCTCCTGCACAAAGGGATCATGACTTGGACAAATCAGGGCGGTTGAACCTTGCCACTGTTTGGCATTGAAGACGAGAGCCTCAAGGATCTTGAATGCTGCGGGACCGTAATCTGGACAGGCAATTACAGGGATGGTCTCTGCCGAAGAGCGGGTATTGTCGCGTAGACATCTGGCGGCATCCAGAATGGGTTGGACCGATGTCCGATAGCAGGTTGAGAGACTTATGCATTCAGTGGATTCGGGCTTTTGCTCGGTCTGCACCCAAGCGAGACCTGGGCAACTACCGGCTGAACTATCCAACACCTGGAAATCATCAGCGGCAAGAATTAGCGAAGAACACTCAGACAAGGCTTTCACGAATTCAAGTAATTGACCATGACAGTCCTGGAATTCGTCAATCAGGATCAGCGGATAGCTTCGGCTCAGGACGTTTCTGACAGTGGTGCTTTGCAGCAACGATGTAGCTGCTGCGAGTACCCGGCCAAAACTCGCCTCCGTCCCAAAGAGGGTGTTGGCAAAATTCGCGTCGTCACTTACTGCCTGGATGGGCCTGGAATACCCCAAGGCGGTACGCCAACGGTTGAGAATTGACAGTGCAAATGCATCGATGGTTGAAACTGAACATCGAATGGTCGGACAGGATTCCCGAAGTTTAGTCTGGACTCTGCGTCTTGCCCCATGCATCCGCGTCATGGCGAGCAAGGCATGATGTTCGGCGGTCAGAATGCTGGGGGCAAGCTCATTTGCTTTTTGCATAAGCCAAGTGGTCTTGCCAGTGCCAGCGTAGCCAGTAACCAAGAACACCTGCTTCACGAACACGCCCTCCGAATATGCGATGCAACATATATGGAGGCCTTGCTTGGGCCGGTCTGGATTTGCCAGTTGGTGCTCTTCAGCGTGCCAGCGGCAATGGCGGCTACATCACGGAAGAACTCGCAAGCTCGCTCACAGCATCCGGGCACGTTGATAGATTCCCAGACAAGTTCTTCATGGAATGCTGGGTCCTTTTTTGTATCGCAGAGGGCCTTCTGCAAATCTCTGAGCGTTCTGCTGGAGCCCGACAACAAGTTGTTGAGGTCTTCTCCCGGATTTGTCAGTGCCGGTTCGAGAATCCACGCCGACAAGCATTCCGTGGCGGCGTCATCACCGTAGCGGATGACCTTCGCGGGAATGGGAGTTCCTGAGCACAGGTTGGTGACATAGCCTTTGCCAGCACTATCACCGTCGACTATGGGTATAGCGTCAGGTCTGAATTTGGCAATTTCCTGGAAGCTGTCCACGACAGCAGCATCACTTGTCGGCAGGATCGTTATTGGCCTCAGGTCGTACTGGTCGGTTGCATTGGGGGACGACTGTGCCAGCCGCTGCCACAATGAAAGCCAGTCGAAGTCATGTATCCCTTCGGGAACAAGGATCACACCGCCCATTAGTGCTTCATAGAAGGCGCTGCGGTGTCTTAGATACAGATTCCTCACAGGGTTCTTGGGAATGGCATTTATCGGCTCGCTGCGAAGGGGTGTGGCCGTGAACTGTCCGTTGGTGTTTTGTACGAACACCACTTCAGATGGCTGATAGCCACTGGCGACATTTGGCGACTGTGTGGTGACAATGGATTGGACACTTGCGGAGCGGATACGATGCACAAGTCGTTGATGTAGCGAAGGGTGCAAATGTAACTCGGGTTCCTCTGCCGCAAGGATGAAGTTCCGGCCCGATTTCTTCCGGTGCTCGGCAAATGCGAGCAGCAATAGAAATGCCTGGAGAGAAACCATACCAGCCCCGTGCCTGGCAACAGGGATCAAGATGTCCTTCGATTTGGCGACGTGGGCGACAAGGCTCTGCAGAACGGCGACGGCATCCAATGATGTAGGTCTGTAAACCATTCTGCTGGACTCGGAGATAAGAAGAAATGACTGTAATTCGCGAGTTGCTGCGTCCAGTATTTCTGAGAGTGGAGCCACGTCTTCGATCTTCGCAACATCAGTGCGCAATTGCCTTTTGAGATCTTCGATGGTCTTGCCGGGCAGAGCATCGTATTCCCGGATGACTTTCAAGAGGGACGAAGAGCGAAAGGACAGCAGCTTGTCCCAATCCCGATTACTGGAAAGAAGAAAGACACCTACGTCTCGCAGCAAACGCCAAGGCACGAGAATAGAGCCGTCGGTGAATGGATCTGATTCGCCGTAGTAGAAATACCGGATGGTTTCAAAGTCGCATGCCTCATCGTCATATCGACCGGCAAGTGCGACCCTGGTAGCTAAACGGGCATTCTGAGGGGGATCTGCTTCCACATGGACCTTCGCATCCGTATCGTTCCACCAAACCGGCTGAGCCACGTTCTCGCCCAGAAACCAGTCAGGTACGTCGGCGGGGTCATTGCTTGGGAAATCTGTGAGAGTTGCGATGATGTAAAACCTGCTTTCAGGCTTGGGCGAACCATCATGGAAGTCCCAGTCGGAAACGGGGCTGATCATCTTCTCTCTTCCGAACAACAACGCAATCGCTTCGACAAGAGTTGTTTTACCCGCGTTGTTTGCCCCAAGAAGAACCGTATGGGTCGGCAGAACCACAGTACCCTGGCGGATGCCTCTGAAGTTCCGTAGCTCAAGCTGACATATACGCATTTAGCGTTCTCCCCTATATGCAGGGTCCGGTGCTACACCATGCCACTTAGATCCAGCCAATAGTGCTGTACCTTGGACACTTCGTGCCACGAGAATCGAGTGGGGTCTCTCACAGGCTCTTGAAGCGTGGGACTGGTGGCGCAGTTCGTGACGATATATAGCCAGTAGCAGTCCTGGCGATCTTCGGCGGCACGTTTCTCGTTCGGGGTCCATAAGATTGTTCCGGATGCGGCGGCAAGGCCCTTGACTTCGATCAGCCGCAGTTCGCCGGAGTTCAAATCGAGGCTGGTGATGTCATAGCCGAGATCCTTCTCGTGAACATCGTAGACCTGGCGGCCCTGAACCTTCTCGTGCTCCATGACCACTTTCATGGCGATACCTTCGGTCTCTGGATTGGGCCGAAGATTGCGAAGGTCGGGTGATTGCCTTTCCGGGTGTGGCAGGATCAGGACGCTGGTGATCCTCTCGACAGCCTGGAGAGACAGGGAGCGTTCCTTCTCAAGCTCTTTTCTTCGCCGTTCACGGCGGGCAAGCAGGTCGGCGTGCCGGTTCTCGGCCTGGGCCACGCGGCCTTCCGATCCTGAAACGCCTTTGGCGACCTCTTCACTTGCCTTGCCGATTTCCTGATCGGCTCGCTGGAGCAGTTCGGTGAGCGAGAATTCAACGTGCTCGGCGATGCGTTTCACTTCGGCGAGACGCTCTGTGCGGGCCTCTTCGATGAAGGGTTGCAGGGCCGAATGGCACTGCCGTCCACAAGGCGTGCGATACCAGGGGTTTATGTTTTCTGCAGTTGCTCACGGAGTTGCTCTCGGGGTCGTTGCATGAGGGGGTAGCGGTGGCGACGGCGTTTGAGGACCCGTGGCTCGATGCGG
>DATIKF010000337.1:0-2040 GCA_035477855.1 Dissulfurispiraceae bacterium | reverse complement strand
TCTGACATACACCGATTTGGGCAATGATCGCTGGCGTCAGGACATGAATCTGACACCTCAAGCACAGCAGGCGCTTAATCAACAGCTTGACCTCAACCAGAAATACGGCGAAGTCGCCAACATCGGCTTTGACCGCGCCCGTTCGATCTTTGAAAGCCCGCAACTCGATACGAGCAACCTTCCTCAGATCAACCCACTAAATCAAGGCTCTTTGAGCGGCGTCCGCAACTTCGATGCCTCTGGCCTTAACGATGTCAGGGGCATCAATGAGTCTGCGCTCGGCAATGTCCGCAACTTAGATGCCTCTGGCCTTAACGATGTAAGAGGGATTGATCTCAATTCACTGCCGCGAGGTGCTGTTAACGCAGGTCAAACAGCGCAACAGGCGATTTTGTCGAGACTCAATCCTCAGCTTCAGCAACAAGAAGAAGCACTACGAACGAGGTTGGCGAATCAGGGTATTACCCTTGGATCAGACGCTTACAACCGCGAGATGCTGGCGCAGGGCCAGCGAGCCAACGATTTGACAACACAAGCCGCTCTGCAAGGCATCAGCCTAGATCAAGCGGTTCGTCAGCAGGCCTTTGGTGAGCAGCAGGCTCTGTCTGCCAACGATCTAGCTCGACGTCAGGCGGGTTTTGGCGAGCGTCAGGCCATGTCGCAGTTTGATACGCAAAGACAGGCGCAGAACTTGGGTATTCAACAGGCTCTGTCTGCCAATGACTTGGCTCGACGTCAGGTTGGTTTTGGCGAACGTCAGGCCATGTCACAGTTTGATGCCGCTAGACGCCAGCAGGGTTTGCAAGAGCAACTGGCTTTTGCCAACAATGCAGCCGACACACGCGCAAGGATGTTGCAAGAGCAGGCTTACCTGCAAGACCGGCCCCTGAACCTCATCAACGCCCTGCGAACCGGCAACCAGGTACAGGCTCCCCAGTTCCAACAGTTTGCCCAGCAAGCCACCACAGCAGGCCCCGATTTGCTCAACGCCGCAAATGCCCAGTACGGCGCGGCTGTTGATGCTACCAATGCCCGCAACGCTCAAACAAGCGGAATGATGGGCGGATTGCTTGGGATTGGGTTGGGTGTGGCTGGCCTGCCTGTCGCCGGTGGATCGCTTGGCGGTAACTTCCTCGGAGGCTTGTTCCGATGACCGACTTTGACCTCATGCAGCAACTGGCGGCACAACGTCGCAACCAGTTTGCCCAACAATCCCAGTTCCAAGCCCCACAGGGTCAGATGGTCGGTCGGCACTTCGTTGCCCCCAACGTCCTGCAACAACTGGCCGCAGGGCTTCGGGCCGTGGGCGGTATGCGTGGTCAGCAACTGGCAGAGCAAGAGCTGCAAGACATCTCGCGCCAGCGCACAGAAGGCACACAAAAGGCCTTGGCCGACTTCCTTCGCCAAGCGCAAGGGACACAGGAAAACGCGCCGGGCGATGGAATGGGGCCGACACTTCCGGCCATGGCTCCCGATATGCGGGGTGCATACTCGGCACTGTTGCAGGCACCAGATCAGGGGCTTCGGCAGGCGGGTATGCAGGGCTTAACCCAGATGCCCCAAATGGAGGCACAAGCAGCAGAACGGGCGGCGCAACGCGAGTTTCAGCAGCAACAGGCTGCATTGCAAAATCAGCAACGTATGGAGCAGCTTCAAGCGCAGCACCAGATGCGTATGGATCAGTTGGCCGCACAGAATGCCAGTCGGCAGGATATGCTGCAAGCGCAGCAACAGTTCCAGCGCGAGATGGCGCAAATGCGCCAAGCGATGACGAGCGCGCCGTCTGCCAATATCACCATGGTAGACACGGCAGAGGGAAGTTTCCTTCTGAACAATCGCACCGGGCAGCTCCAGCCTGCTATCAATCCGGCAACAGGTCAGCCGCTTGTCAGGGCTGTTGCTGATCCTAGACTGCAAGGACAAATTGCAGGCGCAAGAGCTGGCGCAACCGAAGCCAATAGAAATATTGTCGAAAGCGGAATGTCGGCAGGCCAAGCGATTCAGCAAGCGCAAAACAACTTGCGTCTTGTGGATGAAGTG
>DATIKF010000336.1:0-29284 GCA_035477855.1 Dissulfurispiraceae bacterium | reverse complement strand
GGCGTCCTCATCAGGCGCTTGACTACAAAACGCCCGATGAGGTTTACTGGACTATACTGCCGCATGAGCGGGCAGCCTGATGCTGAGCAGCTTCCCACTTAAGAATCGCTTGCTCCTGTCCAAACAACCTGAGCCACTTCTCTTCTTTTAGAGCATCCAGTGCAAGCTCATCGGCACTATTATTTCGCCAAGACCAGAACAGGGAGTGATAAAAACGTCCCTCAGCTGTCCCAATTTGATGTGCCGCTTCTCGTATAGTTTCAGGGGTACGCTTTATCTCTGATAAAAAAGGAAAATCCGTGTCGCATGTAATCTTCTTGCCTAACTCGGCATAAGTCTCAAGGTCGGATACGTGCTTGACTATCTCTCTTTTCAGCATACGTCACGCAGATTATTTCACACCGATGACTTTGAAGATGCCGCTTTTGATGAGGTGAACGGCAATGGCGGCGAGAAAGAGGTATGCAACTTTTGCCATGGCGCGCGCTCCGCTGTGGCCGATAATGCGGATAATGAATTCAGCCCATGTGAAACTGAGCCATGCCAGAAACAAAACGAGCATCAGGGAAAGTATAACCGGCAGATACCCGTATGAACCGGCGAGAATGAGCGCCGTCGTCAGTGTTGCCGGACCTGCAAGCAGCGGCGTGCCGAGCGGCACGGCGCCGAACTCAGCGCCGTGCTGATCGGACTTTGGCCGTCCGGCAACAATCTCGATAATCGAAATGACCAAGAGCAGCACGCCGCCGCCGATCATGAAATCTTCCACCTGTATTCTGAGCGCGTTGAAAATCGCCTGCCCGAGAAATACGAAGCCGACACTGACGACGAATGCAGTAATGACAGACTGTGTGGCGATTTTCCTTTTTTGAGACTTGATGAGGGGTTCGCTGATCGAAATATAGATGGGCAGAACGCCCGGAATATTGATGGCGACCAGAATCGGGATAAAGGTGAGGAAAAATGCCTCAAAATGGCTCATGCGTTATTGTATCGGGACGCGTACCAATAAGCAAATGGCTGGGATGCATCTGGTAAAATACCGGGGAATCTGATCAAGAAGGAGCGTTCTCTTTATGCTGAAAATGCAGAATTCATTTCTCATAGGACTATTGTCACTTTTGCTGGCATCGTTTTCCGGATCACCTGTCTCAGCCGGCAGCCTTGAACAATGGGCGATTCAACTTGGCCATGCCGACGACGACATGCGCACAGAAGCAGCGCTTGAGCTTTTGAAGATGAGAACGCCTGAAGCGGCTTATGCTTTGGCCGATTTCATGGACTCTGCGTTTATGGACTGGCGTCTTAAAATTGAAATTATGAAGCTGCTTGCTGAACGAAAGCTTCCCCGCGCAGTGAAGTCGCTTGCAGTTGTCCTTGAGATCGAGCAATGTCCTGCGCTGAAGTGGCATGCAGCCCGCGCACTTGGCAACTTCGCCGGCAGTGAGCCGGCGCTTGCCTCACTTCTGAGAACATTTCCTGATGAAGACGAACCTCAGGTGCGGGAAGGCATTGTCATGTCGCTTGGGGAGCTGCGCGACGGAAGAGCAGTTGCGCTCCTCAGTGCTCTGCTGAGAGACAAAAGTTTTGCGGTGCGGCATGCTGCAATGCAGGCGCTTGGCAAAATAGGCTCTCCTGAAGCGCTGCCGCACTTGCAGAAGGCGTTGCAGGCGGAGAAGGATGCGGTTGCGCAGGAAGCCCTGCGGAACGCTATCCGCACCATCGAATCCGGCATGGCGCGTATGTGAACGGATTGTCTTGACTTTTTTGGAATGAACAGGGAAAAATAGCCGCATGATTCAGAACGTGTTTTTCTTTTTTAGCTTCGGTTTTTGGTACGGCTTTTATTTTAGACCGTCTGCCTTGGGCCGGGTTAATTAGAAAAACAAAAATACATTAACCGAAGCCGGGGGCAGACAAAGGCCCCCGGCTTCTTTTTTTGAGGAGCAATCCCAGAGAGGCCGGGGCAGATCACCCCGGCCTCTCCCCGTTTTCAGGGGCACGAAAGGAGCAGTGCTAATGATCGTCGTCATGAAGTCCGGAGCAACGAAGAACGAGAAGGAAAAGGTGCTGGATCGTATCAGGGAGCTCGGCTACAAGCCGCATGTTATTCATGGGACTACGCGTGACGTTATCGGCGCGGTGGGTGACGAGCGCAAAAAGCTTGTTCTCCAGCAGATCGAGTCGATGAGCGGAGTTGAGAGCGTTGTGCCGATTCTGAAGCCGTACAAACTCGCATCAAAAGAGGTCAAAAAAGAAAAGAGCATTATCAAGATTACTGATGAAGTCTCGATTGGCGGCAGGCAGCTTTGTGTCATTGCCGGTCCGTGTGCTGTGGAAAGCGAGAAGCAGATTCTGGAAGCCGCCGAGGCGGTGCGCAAGGCCGGCGCCCGCATGCTGCGCGGCGGTGCGTACAAGCCGAGGACTTCTCCTTACTCGTTTCAGGGTATGAAGGAAAAGGGACTGAAGCTTCTTGCCAAGGCCGGCAAGATGACCGGCCTGCCGATTATTACCGAGGTGGTTAACCCTGAAACAGCCGATCTCGTTGCCGAATATGTCGACGTACTGCAGATCGGCACCCGCAATGCCCAGAATTTCGAACTGCTAAAGAAAATCGGCAAAATGAAGAAACCGGTGCTGCTGAAGCGCGGAATGTCGATGACCATCAAGGAGCTGCTGATGAGCGCCGAGTATATCATGAGCGAGGGCAACCATCGAGTCATCCTCTGCGAACGCGGCATTCGCACCTTTGAGACCGCTACCCGCAACACGCTTGACCTCTCTGCTGTTCCGGTTCTCAATAACGAAACGCATCTGCCGGTGGTAGTTGATCCTTCGCACGGCACCGGGCATGTCAGGTACGTTGCTCCAATGGCATATGCGGCGGTTGCTTCCGGTGCCGACGGCCTGATAATCGAAGTACACCCCGCACCGGAGCAAGCGACATCAGACGGGCCGCAGTCGCAGACGCCGGAGGCATTTATGGAGATGATGGCAAAATTGAAGCTCTTTGCTGAGGCGGCGGGAAGAACGCTTTAAGGCAGTATTTAGTGTTCAGGATTCAGGGATTAGGGCAAGGATTCAGGAAACAGATGCTGAACCCGGAATCCTGATTCGGGCCGGCCCGCCAAAGCCGACACAGAGTAGTCTTTTCTGCCAAGCTTTCTCTTTTGCGGCGGACGTCGCTACAATACACCTTCAGTGTAAACATCTGATGTTTAGATGCGCATCACAGGAAATGATTAATGCGGGGACGGAAGGCATGAAGGGTCTTTCAATAGGTCTTTTGGGAGGGTTTTTCGGCGGCCTCGTCGGCCTTGGCGGAGGAGTCGTCATGATCCCGCTCATGATTTCGATGCTCAAGTTCACCCAACATCAGGCGCATGGAACGAGCCTGGTTGCGGTGGCGTTTGTCGGGGCGGCAGGGGCAGCAACCTATGCGCTCTACGGCACAACCGACTGGGAAACAGCGATTCTTCTTGCATTTACTGCAACAATTACCGCCAGACTCGGAGCGCTGTTTGCTCACTCTCTGCCGGAAAAGAAATTGAAAAAGGCGTTTGGTTTCTTTCTCCTTTTTGTTTCGATGCTGATGCTGGTTAAAGGATATCTGCCCCGGCCTGATGAGGCATTCGGCGAGTGGGCGAAAACCGGGGTGTTTCTCGGGACCGGCGCGCTGACGGGCTTTGTTTCGGGTATGATGGGGGTGGGCGGCGGCACGGTGATGATTCCTCCCATGGTTCTGCTGGCCGGAATGTCGCAGCAACTCGCGCAGGGAACCTCTTTACTGGCCATGGTGCCGGTCGGCATTGCCGGGGCATATACGCACTTCAAGCTTGGCAATGTGAAGATGGACATTGCCCTTGGGCTCGGGGTTGGGGCTGTTTGCGGCAGTTATTTTGGCGGTGCTTCGGCAAATTTGTTGCCTGAGTTCGCGCTTCGGTGTATTTTTGCGGTGGTTCTCATCTGGCTCGGCTCGCGCTATATCGGAATCAAGCCTGGCAGTAAAAAGGCCTGACACTTCCGGAAGAACAAAAAAAGCTGTCCGGGAGCCCGCTTGCCCTCCCTTTTTCATTTATTGTCGCCAATAGTTTCAACGTGTTATATTAGGCATACTGAACTCGAAGGGGCAAGGGGGCCTTTAACGAATGCTTATTGTCCAGAAGTATGGCGGAACGTCGGTCGGCAATGTCGATCGTATCAAAAACGTTGCAAAACGTGTTGCAATAACAGCAAAAAATGGAAATAGCGTTGTTGTGGTCGTGTCGGCAATGTCCGGGGAGACCGACAAGCTGATAAGCCTTGCCCATCAGATCTCAGCCAATCCGCAGGAGCGCGAAATGGACCTTCTGCTCTCTTCGGGCGAGCGGGTGACTACCGCGCTCACCGCGATGGCGGTTGAGGAGCTCGGCGTGAAAGCCCGGGCGTTTACCGGATGGCAGGCGGGTATTGTATCCGACTCAGTCCATACCAAGGCAAAGATAGAGAAGATTAATGCAAGTCGGGTCAGGATTGCCCTTGATGAGGGCTATGTTGTCATTATTGCAGGGTTTCAGGGCATTACCGAGCAGGGCGACATTACAACCCTCGGGCGCGGGGGCTCCGACCTTTCAGCGGTGGCGATTGCAGCTGCGCTCGAAGCCGACGTGTGCGAAATTTACACTGATGTCGACGGCGTGTACACAACGGATCCGAACATTGTGCCGGAAGCAAGAAAACTCGAAAAAATCTCCTATGAAGAGATGATGGAACTCGCAAGCCTCGGAGCAAAGGTGCTTCAGACCCGCTCGGTCGAGTTCGGGATGAAATACAATGTGCCGATTGTTGTTCGTTCCAGCTTCAACGATAATCCCGGCACGCTTGTTACCAAGGAGGATGCTGATATGGAGCAGGTGGCAGTTTCCGGAGTTGCTTATGATAAAAATCAGGCGAAGGTGACGATAAAAAGCGTTCCCGACAAACCCGGCATTGCGGCCCGGATCTTTAAAGCAATAGCGAATGCAAACATCGTCGTCGACATGATTGTCCAGAACACCAGTACGGACGGCAAGTCTACCGACCTGTCGTTCACGGTGGCAAAAACCGATGCAAAGAAGACACATGCGCTGACGGAAGAATTGATGACGGGCCTCGGCGCTGCGGGCGTCGATATGCGCGACGATGTTGCCAAGATTTCGGTTGTCGGCGTCGGGATGCGGACCCACTCCGGCATCGCTGCAACCATGTTTGAGACGCTGGCGAGTCACGGAGTGAACATCATGACAATAAGCACCTCGGAAATCAAGGTTTCGTGCCTTATCGAACTCAAGTATATGGAGCTTGCAGTCCGCGCACTGCACAAGGTCTTCGGCCTTGAAGGAGCGGTTCAGAAATGAAAAAACTTCGCACAGTCGAAATTTATGATACAACGCTCCGGGACGGCTCTCAGGCCGAAGAGATCTCTTTTTCGGTTGAGGACAAGCTGCGCTTGGCCGAGCGGCTTGATGAATTCGGCGTTCACTATATTGAAGGCGGCTGGCCGGGATCCAATCCGAAAGATGCTGAATTTTTCAGGAAGGCCCGCAAGCTGAACCTTGCGAACGCAAAAATCGCGGCGTTCGGCAGCACACACAATCCAAAGCACAAGGCGGAAGACGATCCGAACCTGAAGGCGCTCATAGAGTCCAGGACCCCGGTTTTTACCATTTTCGGCAAGACGTGGGACTTTCATGTGACCGAAGCGCTCAATATCACGCTCGAGGCGAACCTCGAGATTATCGCCAATTCAGTGGCCTTCCTGAAGAAACATGCGGAAAAGGTTTTTTTTGATGCCGAGCACTTTTTTAACGGCTACAAGGATAACCCGGAATTTGCGATCAAATGCCTTCTCGCTGCTCAGCAGGCAGGTGCGGACTGTCTCGTCCTCTGCGATACCAACGGCGGCACTATGCCGACGGATGTGGTTGCCATCGTCGAGAAAGTGAAGAAAAAGATAACCGCTCCGTTCGGCATTCATGCGCATAATGATTCGGAATGTGCGGTTGCGAACTCGCTGGTAGCGGTTGAAGCAGGAGGGGCTCAGGTGCAGGGAACCATAAACGGATTCGGTGAGCGATGCGGCAATGCGAACCTCTGCTCAATTATCCCGAACCTGCAGTTGAAGCTCGGGTATCACTGCGTTTCCGACGAAAAACTCCGGACACTTCGTGAGCTTTCGCGCTATGTCAACGAAATCGCCAATCTTCGCCACTTCAAGCGCCAGCCGTTTACCGGCGACAGCGCTTTTGCGCACAAGGGGGGCATTCATGTCAGCGCAATCCAGAAGCGGCCCGAGACGTATGAGCACATTCGGCCCGAACTGGTCGGAAATTCCCAGCGGGTGCTGATTTCCGACCTTGCAGGACGGAGTAATGTGCTGCGGAAGGCCCAGGAATTCAACCTTAATCTGGAGCCGGGTTCGCCCGAACTGACGCGCATTATCGAGGATCTGAAGGAACTTGAGCATCAGGGCTTCCAGTTTGAAGGGGCTGAGGCATCTTTTGAGCTGCTGCTCCGCAAACAGATCGGCTTGCATCGCCGCTTTTTTGACCTCATCGGGTTCCGCGTCATCATCGAGAAGAGAAATGAGAAAGAGGAGCCGATAAGCGAAGCGACGATAATGGTTCGGGTCGGCAAGAATGTGGAGCATACCGCTGCAACGGGTGCAGGTCCTGTCAATGCGCTCGACAATGCACTCCGCAAGGCGCTCGAGAAGTTCTATCCGGAGCTGAAAAAAATGCGCCTGCAAGACTACAAGGTTCGCGTTCTTGCTGCGGGCAAGGGAACATCGGCAAAGGTTCGGGTTCTTGTCGAGTCAGGCGATGATGAGCGCAGCTGGGGCACGGTCGGCGTTTCGGAAAACATCATCGAGGCATCATGGCAGGCGATTGTCGACAGCATCGAATACAAGCTTTCCAAAGGCAAACAGTAAGGGCACATGGAAGAAACCGGCATTGTCAAAGACATTCGAGGCGACAAGGCGATTGTCCTGGTGCAGAAGCAGAGCGCCTGCGGCAGTTGCGCTGCAGGAGGTTCCTGCACGGCGGGAGAGAACAGCGTTGAGCTGGAAGCGATTAATCAGGCTGATGCCGAAATCGGCGATCATGTGAAAATAGCTTTTACTGCCTACACATATCTCAAGGGGGCGCTTATTTTTTACGGCATTCCTGCTGCCGCGCTCGTTGTCGGCGCCGTTGTCGGGAAGGATTATCTGAGCCGGCTTTTCCCGGGCGCAGATCCCGATTCATTGTCGGGCATAGCGGGAGTGACGCTTTTTGTGCTTTCGTTTATTGTCGTGCGTCTCGTCATGAAGCAATTTGAGAAAAAACGACAAACGACCCCGGTTGTAGTTGAAGTGCTGAGGTCGCGGCAAAATCCGCCGGTCTGAATAGAACACAGGCGGGTGCGGCTCTGCCGGCCCGTTGCGATACTACTGAGGAGGAGAGGACATGACGAAATTCGATGTCAGCCGCATCAGAAACGTAGCAATCATTGCTCACAGCGGGGCAGGAAAGACCTCACTCACGGAAGCACTTCTGTTCAATGCCGGAGTGCTTGACCGCATCGGCACCATTGAGGCGGGAAACACCACGACCGACTATGAGCCGGAGGAGATTGACCGCAAGATCAGCGTTACCTCTGCCGTCGCTCATTGCGAGTATCAGGGAACGCGCATCAACCTTATCGACACGCCCGGCTTCATCAATTTTATCGAAGACACCCGTGGCTGTCTCCGTGTTGCAGACGGCACAGTCGTTATTGTCAGTGCACTTTCCGGCGTCAAGGCAGAGACTGAAAAGATATGGAAGTATGCGTGCGAGTTTGAAGTTCCGCGGGTTGTTTTTGTCAACAAACTTGACAAGGAGGCTGCCGACTTTGCCAATGCGCTCAGCGAGCTCCAGAAATCGTTTGATCAGGAGGCCGTGCCGCTCAATATCCCAATCGGCGAAGGGCATTCTTTCAAGGGGGTAATCGACATTGTCAGAATGAGAGCATATATGATGCAGGGCGGCAAGACTGTCGAGGCTGAGGTTCCGGCCGACTTGAAAGAGTCTGCAGAAGAGTATCGCAGGAAGCTGGTTGAGAAAATCGCTGAAGCGGACGATGCCCTGCTTGAGAAGTATCTGGAAGGAACAGACCTGTCGGCAGATGAAATTATCAAGGGGCTGAAGGAAGCATCTCTTACGCGCCGCTTCATCCCTGTAACGTGCGGGGCCGCATCGCTCAATATTGGTGTTCAGCAGTTGCTTGATGTCATTCTCCTCTGCCTGCCGAATCCGGAGGAGATGAGCCGTATCTCGCCGATTCGCGGCGAGCACCCGAAGGAGCACAAGGAAGTTCCCCGCAAGCCGCTGCAGACCGACCCGCTTACTGCGTATGTTTTTAAGACGATTGCCGATCCGTTTGCCGGCAAAATGTCTATTTTCCGGGTTTACTCAGGGGTGCTGAAAGCCGATTCGACTGTTCTGAATGCGAATAGCGGCGCCAAGGAGCGCGTCGGGCAGGTTTTTTACCTCCAGGGCAAAAAGCATGTTCCTGCAGCGGCGGTCGGCCCCGGTGAGATCGCGGCGGTTGTGAAGCTCAAGGAGACAAACGTCGGAGATACGCTCTGCGAAGAGCATCACCCCATAGTGCTGGATCGCGTCAAGTTTGCCGAACCTATTATTTCTTATGCCATTGCTCCGAAGACGAAGGGCGATGAAGACAAGGTGAGCACCGGGCTGCACAGAATTCTCGAGGAAGACCCGACGCTCCGGTTTGTTCGCGACGAGGAGTCCAAGGAGATGATCTTTTCGGGCATGGGGCAGGTCCATCTGGAAGTCGCGCTTGAGCGGCTGAAGCGGAAATTCGGCGTCGAGGTGCAGATGAAGACCCCGAAAATTCCCTACCGTGAGACGATTAAGGCGGCGGTCAAGACGCAGGGGCGGTACAAGAAACAGTCCGGCGGACGCGGACA
Organism: Dissulfurispiraceae bacterium; assembly: GCA_035477855.1. Lineage (GTDB taxonomy): Bacteria > Nitrospirota > Thermodesulfovibrionia > Thermodesulfovibrionales > Dissulfurispiraceae > JAAYUK01. The sequence goes on along the minus strand of DATIKF010000336.1, from coordinate 20,310 downwards.
GTTCGGTGACTGCTGGATTGAAATCGCTCCTCTTCCGCGCGGGGGCGGTTACGAGTTTTTCGACAAGATAGTCGGCGGCGTCATTCCGCAGCAGTATCGACCGGCGGTCGAAAAGGGCGTGCATGAGACGATGAAGGAAGGCATTCTTGCGGGCTACCCGATTGTCGACATGAAGGTAACGCTGTTTGACGGATCCTACCATTCAGTCGATTCATCGGAAATGGCGTTCAAGATTGCCGGTTCGATGGCGCTTAAAAAGGCTTTTATGGAAGCGAAACCGACCATTCTGGAGCCGATCATGAAGGCGGAAATTGTGATTCCTGACGACGTGCTCGGCGCGGTTATCGGCGATCTGAACTCGCGCCGCGGCAAGGTTTCGGGAGTCGATCCGCAGGCAGGGGGCAATCAGAAGATCATCGCGCAGGTTCCGATGGCCGAGATGCTGACGTATGCAAACCAGTTGCAGAGTATTACCTCAGGTCGCGGGCTCTACTCAATGGAGTTCTCGCATTATGAAGAAACTCCGGGGCATATTGCGCAGAAGCTGATTGCTGAGCGGCAGGCCCAGAAAGAGGAGGAACACCATAAGTAAGTCAGTGAAAAAACCCTGGGCAGGACGGTTTACCGAACAGACATCAAAGGCAGTCGAGGCGTTTACCGAGTCGATATCGTTCGACCGGCGGCTATGGCGGCATGATATCGACGGCAGCATTGCGCATGCGAAGATGCTCGCAAAACAGGGCATTATTCCAAAAAATGACGCTGAGAAGATCGTTGCCGGTCTGCAGGAGATCGCCCGGGAAATCGAGCGCGGGGATATTCACTTCCGCGTGGAGCTCGAAGACATTCATATGAATATCGAGATGGAGCTGATAAAGAAAATCGGCCACATCGGCGGCCGGCTGCATACTGCACGGTCGCGGAATGATCAGGTTGCGCTCGACCTGCGCTTGTATCTTCGTGCTGAAACGCACACTATTATCGGCCTTCTGGGCGCATTGACTTCGGGGCTTGCCGATACCGCAGAGAAAAACATTGATGTCATCATGCCGGGATTTACCCATTTGCAGCGGGCCCAGCCGGTTCTGCTCGCTCACCATCTGATGGCGTATGCGCATATGTTTGAGCGTGACCGTCAGCGCTTTCTGGACGGGCTGAAACGCATCAATATACTGCCGCTCGGTTCGTGTGCTCTTGCGGGCACCTCGTTGCCGATAGATCGCGATTATGTTGCCAAGCTGCTCGGGTTTGATGCGGTTTCTGAAAACAGCATGGACGCTGTTTCCGATCGCGACTTTGCGATTGAGTTTGTCTCTTGTGCGGCTATCTGTATCATGCATGTTTCGCGCGTGTCGGAAGACCTTATCCTTTGGTCCTCTGAGGAATTCGCATTTGTGGAGCTGCCGGATGCCTTTACCACCGGCTCAAGCATTATGCCGCAGAAAAAAAACCCCGATGTTGCAGAGCTGATGCGCGGCAGTGCCGGCAAGATTTACGGCGATCTGATGAATCTGCTCACGCTCATGAAAGGGTTGCCTCTTGCCTACAATCGGGACATGCAGCATGACAAGGAACCGGTCTTCCAGACAGTTGATGTGCTGACGCGTACGCTGACGATTCTTGCCGATATGGTGCCGCGTCTCGGCTGGAATAAGGAGCGGATGCTCTCAACAGCCGATGCGTCTTTTTCGACCGCAACTGATGTTGCGGAGTATCTTGTGCGCAAGGGGGTGCCGTTCCGCACGGCGCATGAGGTTACCGGCAAGATGGTGCGGTTCTGCATTGATTGCGACAAGAAGCTTGCAGAGATAACGCTTGATGAATTCAAGCGCTTCGCCCCGGAGATCGGCAAGGACATTTATTCAGTTCTGTCTGCCAGGGAATCAGTGAATGCCCGCAGCTCGTTTGGCGGTACTGCTCCGGCCATGGTGAAGGAGCAGATTAAGCGCTTCAGGAAAAAGCGCTGATGGGGTATTTTTTCTGTCGAATCGGCGGAGTGCTGCTTTCCGCCGCAATCCTGTTTTTCGTGACGGCATGCGGAGCGAAGGGGTCGTTAAGCATGTCGTCGTATGAGAAGCCGGATGCCGTGGATAACCTGCGTGCAGTCCACCGCGAGAAGTCGCTCACGCTTTTCTGGTCATATGCCGGCGGCGAGAAATACTTTATTTCGGGGTTTGTGGTTGAGCGCGCAGATGCCGGGCAACCGTTCCGCAGACTTGCCGTTGTGTCGGCAGATGCAACGAATTATGTCGATGAGTCGTTTATTCCAGGCGCAGTTTATCATTATCGCGTGCTTGCGCTCAGCAGAAAAGACAGGCTCAGCGATGTGGCGACTCCAATCCGCGTTGAACCGAAACCGCTTCCTGCCGCGCCGACCGGACTGGAAGCGAAGGCTACCGCCGAAGGTGTGGAGCTTCGCTGGAAATCAGTCGGTGCAGGCATGCGATATAACGTATATAAAAGCACGGTGCGTGGAACCTGCGGCGAAGTTCTTGCCGCTGCGCAACCGACAGACACTCCCGTTTTTCGGGAGAGTGCAAACCCGACATCAACTGTCTATTACTGTGTGCGGGCCCTATACTCAACCGACGTGCTGGATGAGGGATTCCCTTCGGAAGAGTATGCTGTGGCGCCGTCGTTGTATATTCCCGGACGGGTTGTTGAACTCAGGGGAATTGCAACAGAGCAGGGAGTGCAGCTTATCTGGGGCGAGCGGTCTGAATACTGGGTGAAGACGTATCGAGTTTACCGAAAACTGAATAATCAGAAGGAGTTTCTGGTGATTGGGGAAACCACCATTCCTGCATTTCTTGACAGGGTTCCCGACAGCGCTTCTGCCGCATATGCAGTGGAGGCGGTTGGTCCTGTTCAGGCGGGTCAGCGGTCCGCGTCGGTGGTTGTTCATCCCTACCGGGAGCCCTGATTATGGAAAAAATACTGCTTGGACACGGCAGCGGTGGAAAATTAATGCACCGACTGATCAGTGAAACAATAGCCCCCGCCTTTCACATTCGCGAGCTTGGCGATGCGGCGGTGCTTGCATACAGGGACGATCCCGGAAGCAGACTTGCGTTTACGACTGATTCATATGTTGTATCACCGATTTTTTTCCCGGGAGGCGACATTGGTGAACTGGCGGTAAACGGAACGATCAACGACCTTGCGATGGTTGGAGCACATCCATTATGGCTTTCAGTCGGCATGATTATCGAAGAAGGGTTCCCGGCAGCTTCATTCCAGAGGGTTCTTTCGTCGATGGCTGCCGCCGCCGAGCGTGCCGGCGTGAGAATTGTTGCCGGTGACACCAAAGTTGTCGACAAGGGAAAGGGCGACGGCATCTTTATCAACACTGCCGGTATCGGCACCGTAGCAGCTGGTATCTCGCTCAGCTCGCGCTCGGTGCGTCCCGGCGATGCAATTCTGGTGAGCGGCTATATCGGCAATCACGGGATAGCCGTCATGTCGGAACGAAACGGGCTGAGCTTCGAGCCGCCGGTAGTGAGTGATACTGCTGCGCTCAATGGGTTGGTTGCAGGACTGCTTTCTGCTCACGCGGGAGAGTTGCGCATGATGCGCGACCCGACCCGGGGAGGGGTTGCAACGACGCTGAAGGAAATCGCAGGTGAGGCGGGGCATTGTCTGTCACTCTCGGAATCAGCATTGCCGATTGTCGGCGGCGTGCAGGGAGCATGCGAGTTGCTGGGTCTCGATCCGCTTTATGTGGCAAACGAAGGAATATTGATTGCTATTGTCTCGTCTGATGCTGCTGATGCAGTGCTTGCCCTTATGAAGGCGCATCCCCTCGGAACTCAGGCTGCACGGATTGGCATGGTGCTGGCAGCTGATGAACGGTCGCGCGGAATGGTACTGCTCAGGACGAATGCAGGCGGCACTCGCATAATCGACATGCTGGCCGGAGAACAACTGCCCAGAATCTGTTAGCCATGTTTAGATAACGCACCTGCAAGGAGGAGTGAGGGATGAAGCGATATGCGGTTAGTTTTGCGTTTGCGATGTTTCTGATAAGTGTGATAGCAGCAGACGCGGCAATTCTACTCGACAAGGTAGTGGCCATTGTGAATAAAGAGGTTGTCACCTGGAGCGACCTGTACAAAGCTATGGAGTTTGAGGCTACTGATGCGTTGAAGCGCATGCCTGACAAGGAGCGGCGCGAATATTTCAAGCAAAATGAAGCGAGGCACCTTGAAGCACTGATAGAGCAGCGTTTGCAGTTGCAGGAGGCTGCACGTCTCGGCTTTGGGGCCCGCGAAGAAGAAATAAACAGCACGATACAGTCCATCAGAGACAAATATAAACTGAGCCAGCAGGACTTCGAAGCGAACATCCGGAAAGAAGGCTTTACGATTCAGGACTATCGCAAAAAGCTGGCTGAGCAGATTACCATCGGTCGTCTTGTCGATGCGGAAGTTCGTTCAAAGATTGTGGTGTCCGAATCCGATATCAAGAATTTTCTTGCTGCTCACCCGGAGTTCTCAATGGGGAATGAAGGGTACAGTATCAGTCACATATATCTGTCGCCGAAGCAGAGCCAGCAGGAAATCGATGAAAAGCTGAAGTCCATTTATGCCGATCTGGGATCGGGCATGCCGTTCCCGTTTGCGGCCCGCAAGTATTCTGAAGACTCGTCAGCTCAGAGCGGCGGAGAACTTGGCTTTGTAAAAAAAGATCATCTGTCCAGGGAGTTTCTGGAAGTGATCGAAAAGATGCGCGATGGTGAGATCAGTCAGCCGTTCGTCAGTGAAACAGGAGTGCATATTGTACGGTTGAACGAAACGCGTCTCTTCAAGAGTGAAGCGGAGTTTCGCGAACTGGTCAGGCAGAAAGTTATAGAAGACCGTTTTGCCCGGGAGTACAAGAACTGGCGGCGCGGGCTGCGTGAGCGAGCCTATGTCGATATTATCATGGAATAACAATCACTTTTCGTTGACGACTGATGCGTCGCGAACTTGGGAGCTGTCCCTGCCGCGACGCACTTTTTTCTGAAAGCAGGGGTATGAAAGAGCGTATTCAAAAGATTGTTGCACAGGCTGGCATCGCATCAAGGCGGGCGGCCGAGGAGCTGATCCTCGCAGGCCGGGTGACGGTAAACGGCCAGCCGGCTTCTCTGGGGATGAAAGCGGATCCTCTGCGTGATCATGTCAAAGTTGACGGGAAACTGATAACACGGAGGGAGCCGAAAGTTTACTATCTGTTCTACAAGCCCAGGGGGGTTGTTACATCGCTTGTGGACCCTGCGGGGCGTCCGACAGTGAAGGATTATTTTGCCGGAACGCATATGAGGGTGTTTCCGGTGGGGCGCCTTGATTTCGATTCGGAAGGGCTTTTGTTTGTGACGAATGACGGAGACTTTGCGAACGCCGTGTTGCATCCCTCTCAAGAAATGCCAAAGACATACGCTGCGAAAGTGAAGGGAGAGATTGCTGATGAAGATCTTGTCCGGCTGCGTGAGGGTGTGCGCCTCGAAGACGGCATGACCGCTCCGGCGAGAACGCGCAGAATACGCACAACAGAGAGCAACTGCTGGATACAGATTACGATTCACGAAGGCAGGAACCGCCAGGTTCGGCGCATGCTCGAGAAAGTTGGCCATCCGGTGATCCGGCTGAAGCGTGTCGCTATCGGGAGTTTCGGAGTCGGCGCATTGAAGCCCGGTCAGTATCGGGAACTGACCAAAGAAGAAGTGCAGACGCTATTTCACTTGTAAGAAGACAGCAAGTATATATTTTGCGGAGGGACTATGCAGCGGACAAAATATTGCGGTGAAGTGCGAGATGCAGATGTCGGCGCACGGGTGGTGCTATCGGGCTGGGTGTTCCGGCGTCGTGACCACGGGGGACTTATTTTCATTGATCTGCGGGACCGCAGCGGTCTTGTGCAGATTGTATTCAGCCCCGAGGTCGATGTTGCAACGCACGAGGCGGCACACGCTCTCCGCAGCGAATATGTGATCGCAATTTCCGGACAGGTGCGCAAGCGCCCCGAAGGTACGGAGAATCAGAACCTGCCTACAGGAGCTGTCGAACTGTATGCTGATGATCTTGAAGTTCTGAATGAGTCCGCTCCTCTGCCCTTTCCGATGGAGGATGCTGCTGAAGCATCCGAACAGCTGCGCCTGAAGTATCGCTATCTTGATTTGCGCCGGCCGGAGATGCAGCAGAACCTGATCCTCCGCCACAAGACCGCAAAAGCTGTGCGTGACTACTTTGATGCGCTCGGGTTTCTTGAGATTGAAACGCCTATGTTGACAAAGTCCACCCCCGAAGGAGCTCGAGACTACATAGTGCCAAGCCGCGTGAACCCTGGTCAATTTTTCGCTCTCCCGCAATCGCCACAGCTGTTCAAACAAATATTGATGGCGGCCGGAATGGAGCGGTATTTCCAGATTGTGAAGTGTTTTCGGGATGAGGACCTTCGGGCAGATCGCCAGCCGGAGTTTACCCAGATTGATATTGAGATGTCTTTTGTGCAGCCGGGCGACGTTATGAATATTACGGAAGGAATGATTCAAAAGATTTTCAGGGATATTCTTTCCGTGGAGTTGACCACTCCATTTATGCGTCTATCATATGCCGATGCAATGGAGCGGTACGGAAATGACAAGCCGGATCTTCGCTTCGGGCTCGAACTTGCTGATATGGCAGAGCTTGCACAACAAAGTTCATTCAAAGTCTTTCTCGATGTCATTTCTGGCGGCGGCAGGATAAAGGCGTTGCGAGCTCCGGGAATGGCGGGGATATCCCGCAAAGAAATCGATCTGCTTTCGGTTGAAGCGCAATCCTATGGAGCAAAAGGACTCGCATGGATAAAGGTCAGGGATGGTTTTGAGTCGCCGATTGCTAAGTTTTTTCCGGAAGAAACGCTCCGTAGTATGGCTCAGAAGGTGGGGGCTGAGGAGGGAGATATGGTTCTCTTTGTGGCTGACGGTGAGCGGGTCGTCAACGATGTTTTGAGCCGGCTCCGGCTTGAGCTCGGGAAGCGGCTTCGCCTGATTCAGCCTGGCTACCGGTTTGTATGGGTCTATGATTTCCCGTTGCTCGACTGGGATGCTGAAGAAGGTCGTTTTGTTGCCATGCACCATCCATTTACGTCACCATGCGATCCCGATATTCAGCGGCTCATGCAGATTCCGGAGAGCGATGTGCTGGATGAGCGCTTTGCTCAGAAGCACATCGCTCTCTTCAGTGATTTTAAGGCCAAGGCTTACGACGTTGTATTGAACGGCTATGAAATCGGCGGAGGAAGCGTGAGAATTCACAGAAAAGATTTGCAGAGGCGTATGTTTGCTGCACTGGGCATATCGGACGAACACGCTGCAGTCAAGTTCGGGTTTCTGCTTGATGCGCTCAATTTTGGAGCACCGCCGCACGGCGGCATTGCACTGGGGTTGGACCGTATTGCAATGCTCATGGTAGGCGCGTCATCAATCCGTGACGTAATCGCATTTCCGAAAACCCAGAAAGCGCTCTGCCTCATGAGTGGAGCCCCGTCGTTTGTCGAGCAGAAGCAGCTGCGGGAGCTGTTTCTGAAGGCAGATGCCCCGGCATAGGTTTTCTGCAGAGGCGTTGGGAATCGCAAGCCCTTGACAAGTGGCGTGATTTCTGTTACAAATATGCTTGGTCTTTGTACAGCATTGTTTGATGAGGATTTATAAAGCTCGCTACCGGCAAAGATAATGAACAGAAGCGGGCACAGTGTGTCAAAAGGGTGACGGGTTTTTAGAGAGAGTGAGAATAAACCGTCAAAAAAATGGACAAAACGACTTGATTAGGGGATGAGCGCAGCTTGGCATAAGAGTTGCTCTTTTATTTAACGGACTCATTAGCCGAATAAAAAGCGAGAAGAGGACTATGTTTTTTCGAAAGAAAAAAGAAGATGTTCTGATTGGACTGGATATCGGATCAAGCTTCCTCAAGGTTGCCCAGGTAGACATTTCCCGGGAGCCTCACGAGCTTGTTTTTTTTCAGTCAATGCCGCTGCGGAGGGACGTGATCAGCGAAGGAGGCATCGTTGACAAACCGGCTCTTATTGCAGCGGTGCGCGAGTTGTCGGCTCGTGCGAATCTGAAGAATTCAGATGTTGCGATAGGACTGTCAGGACACTCTTCAGTAATTATTAAACGAATTACTATTCCGCAAATGTCTCAGGATGACCTCGCATTGAGCATCAAATTTGAAGCAGAGCAGTACATCCCTTTTGACATTAACGATGTCAATATCGACTTTCAGATCCTTGGCGCTTCGGTACAAGAACCCGGTCAGATGGACGTTATTTTAGTGGCTGTTAAAAAAAGCCTTATAAATGAATACTTGGCTGTTATTGAAGAGGCCGGGCTCTCTCCGGCTGTGGTTGACGCGGATCCTTTTGCTGTCAGCAATGCTTTTGAAGCCAATTATGATCTCCGGCAAATGCGCTGTGTTGCACTCGTCAATATTGGCGCGAGCAAGACGAGCATTAACATTATTCAGAACGGATTGCCGGTATTCACCCGCGACAGTGCTTCAGGCATTAATTTCCACGCGGAAGCTCTTGAGCGAATGCTCAAGGTGACGCGGGACGATGCCGAGCGGCTGAAGCGGGGCGAGAGCGTCTCCGGAGTCTCTTCAGAATCTGCTGAGGCCTTGCTGAACAGCGCTTCTGATGAAATCTACGCTGAAATATATCGAACGTTTGAGTATTTCCGCGGCAGCGTAAGTGATGAGGGCATACAGCGTATTTTCCTGAGCGGCGGCGCTGCTCTGATGAAAGGCTTCCCGGAAATGATGGCAGAACGCCTCGGCGTTGATGTCGAGGTGCTCGATCCATTCAAGAAAATCAAGGTGCCCGACAAGGCCGAACCGACGGTCAGGAGCCTCGCACCGCTGGCGGTAGTTGCTGTCGGACTGGCGTTGCGCCGGATCGGAGATTAGCGGATGATCAAGATCAATCTTCTTGAAAAAACGAAAGAGCAGAAAACGCAGAAAACAGCGACACCGAAGTTTCTGGTCACGCTCGGACTGGTAACCGGCGGCGTGTTGGCTTTGGCAGTGGCGGCAGTGTTCGGCATGTCCTGGCATGTTTCATCGCTTAAGGACCAGAGCGAGGCAAACAAGAAACAAATTGCGCAGTTGAAGCAGAAGATAACCGAAGTCCAGCGATATGAAAAAATAAACAAGGAAGTAGAGCAAAGAGTCAATCTGGTCGATGGCTTGCGGAAGAATCAGGCAGCCCCTGTCAGATTGCTTGATGAGGTAAGTTCAATTCTGACCTCGGCAGAAGGAGTCTGGCTGACAACTCTGAGCTATAAGGCCGATTCGGTTAGTGCAGAAGGCTTCTCCTTTACGAATGAAAATCTCGTTTCTTTTGTCGACGGACTGAAGAGATCTCCGAAAATATCAGATGTTTATCTTGAAGAGTCCAGTCGGGCGACTCAGGATAAAATGCCTGTTTATAAATTCAAGTTGAGATGTAATTTCAGGATATAGCGGGGTCTGTCGAGAATGAAATTAAATTTGGATCTCCCAAACATTGATTACGATGCACTTTCCCCCGTTAAACGGTATCTTTTGCTGTTCCTGCCCGGGGTGCTGATTATCTCTCTTGCGCTTGTGATTTTTTTACTTCCCTTGCTTGAACAGAAGGAGCATCTGACGAAAGAGATTGCGCAGCAGGAATTGGATATTGCTACAGCAAATCTGAAGGCGGCCAGTTTTGATGCCCTGGTAGCTGAACATGCACGGTTAACTGACCGTTACAAGGAGTTGCAATTGCAGCTCCCTGAAGAAAAAGAAGTCTCAACATTGCTTCGTCATGTTTCTGAGAAAGGAATTGAGTCGGGGCTTGTCATCAATTTATGGAAACCGGGAACCAGGACGGTTCATCCCAGCAATGAAGTCTATGAAATACCGGTCGATGTTGCAATGGTGGGCACGTATCATAACTTCGGGAAATTTTTTGCCGAGGTTACAAGGTTGGGGCGAATCGTGAACTTGTCGAATATCAGCGTCAAGTCGGCTACGCAAAGCAAAGGCGCGGGTGACCTCAATGTCACTTTCTCTGCCCTTACCTACTCAATCATCCCTGAGGCAGAGCGAAAGGCCTTGCAAGAAACTGCTCAAAAGGAGGCCGCGAAGAAAAAATGAAAATATTACGTGAATTCAATTCAATCTTTTTCTGCGCGGCGGCAGTGATGGTTACGCTTTTTCTTGTTGGGTGTGAAGACACCTCACGCACTGCTGGCACGGCTCCGAAACAGCCTCCGCAGGCTCAGAAGCAGCCTGTGCCGGTCACGTCGCAGGAGTCTGCCACCGTTCCGAGCGGCAATGCCGCCAGGAATCCTATTTTGGAACAGTCTTCACAGGGAGTCCCCTATACTGCGGGCTTAAAGCGGGATCCGTTTGTTTCTCTGACGCTGAAAGCAGACACCTTGAGAAAGCAGGGGATTGGCTCGCTTGAAGTCTTTGACGCGGGGGAGTTTCAGTTGATTGCAGTGGTGCAGGATAGTTCCGGGCCATATGCTGCTATTACGCTGCCCGATGGCAAGTCATACACGGTCCGACAAGGCACGAAGGTGGGGCTCTATGGAGGAAAGGTTGTGAAAATTACGCTGGATTCCCTGATCATTCGGGAAATGGTCAAAAACTATAAAGGTGTGCTTACTGCAAAAGACACCGTACTAAAACTCCGCAGGGGGGATGAGCAATGAGGGTATCGGCATTCATTACGCGAAAGCAGTCCTGTCGTCCAGGGGTTGGTCGGGCACGGATGCTGACATGGCTCCTGCTCGGACTCTTTATGGTTTGCGCTTATTCAATACCGGCACGTGTCGCTGAAGCGGCCATCTCCGCTGGCAGCAGTTTGCAGCTGACCGCTATTGATGTCAGCGGCAATACGGTTAAATTAAGCTCAACGGGTTCGATGAAGCATTCTGTGGTTGCAACTGCGGACCCGTTTAAATTGATTCTTGAGCTGGAGGGAGTCACACCCGGGCAGTTCAACGCACCAATTCGGCCTCAGTCATCCGTTGTATCTGAAATTACAGCCAGCCAAATGCGGGCTCCGCGAATTTCCACTCTGCTGACTTTCTACCTGTCGGCGCCGGCCCAGGCAAAAATCGAAGAAAAAGGGGCTGGCCTTGAAATTGCTTTTGTGGAGACGGCTCAGGTGCAACAGCAGACGGGTGAATCTGTCGCCATCGCATCATCGAAAGCCGCGGACAAAATAGCTGACCTGTCGATGGCCGCATCGGCCCGCGAAATTACGGAAGTCCTGCTTGAGAAGACGGAGCAGGGAGTTGAGCTCATTTTCAAAACCGACGGAATGGTAAAGGCCCCTGCGATTTATGAGGTTAACGGCAAACTGGTCATTGATGTTCCAGTGTCGTCCATGAAGGCTGCTTTGCCGGTAAAGATGATACCGCCGATTCGGGACCTGAAGTATCGCATTGAGCGCGACCGCGTCCTTTTTACCGTTAACCCGACGGTAGTCGTAGACACGCAGGCGACTATACTTGACGACGAGCTTGTTGTGGATATCAAGCCGGTCGAGACGTTGCTCAAGTCTAAAGCTGCCAGGAAAGCAGAAGGCGCTGAATTAACTCCGGCGCTGAAGAAAAAGACCATTTCTCTCGACTTTCAGGATGCGGATATTGTCCCGATTTTGCGCCTGCTTGGCGATGTAAGCGGGTACAATATGGTAATTCATCCTGAAGTCAAGGGGCGCATTACTATGAAGTTAAAGAATTCGCCTTGGGATCAGGCTTTGGAGATTGTGCTGAAGACGTTTGCTTTGGAAAAAATCATGGAAGGCAATGTAATTCGGGTAATGACCGCTAAAGCCTATCAGGAGGAAAAGAAAGCGGTTACTGATGCGAGAGAGGCCGTTGGCCGAGCTGACGATTTAGTTACGAAAATATTTAGTGTAAATAATGCTAATGTCGAAACCGTCAAAGCGAAGGAGGGGACTCCAGAGGCGATAGGAATGAAAGAGCTTATTGAGAAAGGGAAGGTTCTCTCGCCAAGGGGCAGCATTAGCGCAGACACCAGGACGCGCTCCTTGATTGTGAAAGATGTCCCTACCTCACTTGCTGAGGTGCAAAAACTGATTGATCAGCTTGATAAGCCGACGGCTCAGGTTCTTATAGATGCAAGGATGGTGGAGGTTGCTTCAAACTTTACTCGTGAGCTTGGCATTGAATGGGGCGCTTCCTGGGTTGGAGACAGCAAGGGATATGTAAAGGGGTCTCAGGACGCCAGCGGCATCACCGGTGGCTTTGCCTTTGATCCTGCAACAGGAGCGCGTGTCGCCTCTGGTACGACAGATGCAAACATTATCTATAGAGCAGTGAACCTGCCGACTGCAACCACTCCTGCAGGAGCAATCTCGTTCGGCATATTGCGGAGCTATATGGCGCTTGAGGCCCGCATCTCGGCTCTGGAGGTAAACGGCAAAGCGAGAACGGTTTCAAATCCCAAAATTCTGACCGTCGATAATAAAGAAGCTGTTATCAAGCATGGCGCACAGATTCCTGTTACCACACGGACTCAGGACGGAACGTTTACTACGGTTTACAAGGATGCAAACCTGAAGTTGACCGTTACCCCGCAGATTAGCCCTGACAATACGATATACATGAAGGTTGAAGTGACCAAGGATGAGCCTGATTTCACTCGCACAGACAACCTTGGAAACCCGACAATCAACTCCCGACAGGCGACGACGCAGCTGTATATGAAGGACGGCGAAACAGTCGTGATCGGCGGGATAATGAAAACAAAAGACACCGATGCGGAAAGGGCGGTGCCGGGGCTTTCAAAGGTTCCTCTTCTTGGCTTGCTCTTTAAGAACAATGCCACCGGGACCGAGACTGAAGAACTGCTGTTGTTTATTACTCCCAGGATTGTTCGTCGGTAAGTTTCCTTAAAATTCGGGAGAAGAAGCCTGGAGGTTGTTCCTCCAGGCTTCTTTTTTCATCTTATGTAATACCCCCTAAGTGTATAAACAAAATGTCCGGTAATGGTAAGTCCGTCTCGTCCCCAGTCCTCTGGCAATCCCCAGAAGGGCTCAGCTTCGCGGAGCGCCTTGAGTGCAGCGTTGTCCAGATCCCGATTGCCTGAGGTTCTGACAAGTTCAACCGCGCCAAGCTTTCCATTTTTCAATATCGTAAAGCGTATGTATAAATCACCGTAAATGCCCTTTGCTCCGGCTTCCGCAGGATAGCGCCAGACATTCTCGATCTTTTCTTTTAAACGCTGCATATACCCATAGTACTTATAATCTCTGGTATTGAAAGAGAGGGTAGAGTCTTCCTTTGAATCCGTGCGCCGCTGCGTAGACTTTGCAATGACATCCCGATCAAAAAGTTTGGAGCCGCCGGACTCCTGTCCTTGCTCACGGGGGATAGCATACTCTCGGAAAGGGACGAAAGGAGGCTGCTGAGTGGGCGAGAGCTGTTTTTGGGCGCTCTGTGACTGTCGGGCTTTCTGCTGTGTTTGGCCGGCCTCCGGCGTTTTGCGTTGAGCTTTTTTTGCAGGAGCTTCGCTCAGCCGTTTTGGAGGCGCTGCTATTTTCGGCATACGGAGTTTTTTCTCAGGTTTGGTTGGCCGATGCTCTTTTTCAGGTTCAGGGCGGGACGGAGGCGAAGGTATTTTTTGCGGCGTCACAATTTCAGCAATAAGCGCACGTTTCTCTTTCCCTTTGTCCTCGGGTTTCAGAAAAAAGACGACGCAGAGAATCGTCAGGTGCAAAATCAGTGAAAAAAGGAGTGCGCGCTTCAAAGCGCTTATATTTTACCTGAAAGATACTTGTGTGCGAAAAAGTATTCGAGATCGGACATCCCATCCATCAAAAAAAATAGTTCTGCCCACCGTGTGCTTATCAATGAAGCGTACACGAGTGGGTAGACTATCATCAAGCTAAACTTTATGACAACAACCGTGCCTTAATCAGGTTTTCTGACTGTCAGCACCGGACACGCAGCATTTCTGACGATTCTTTCCGCAGTGCTGCCGAACAGCAATCTGTCGAGCCCCTTGCGCCCGTGTGTGCCTATGACGATGAGGTCAATTCCGTTTGCTCCTGCGTATTTCAATGCCTCTTCATAAGGAACGCCGCGCAGAACTGCAAATTCAATGTCAGCGACTCCCCGGCGCATTTCGTATGCAAACGACTCGAGTGTTTTTTTTGCATTTGCTTCAAGTTCCTTATAGAGGGTATCCATGGAGGTGTGCGGGACATGGAGTCCTGTCGCCATAGCAACATCATAGAGAATATGCACCAGATAGAGCTTTGCAGAATAAGTTTTTACCAGATCGACGGCATAGGGGAATGCATATAATGCACCTTCAGAGAAATCTGTGGGAAACAGGATTTTCGCAATCTTCATAAGCACCCTCCGCGAGAAGAGATTACAGTGCCATCGGCACATCTTAGATTATAGCGGTTTATGTCGAAAGGTCAAGCCGGCGGATGAAGATGAGGCGAAACCCCTGCAGGGTTAAATCAGGAACAAACCGGTGACTGCGGCTTAAAAAAGGAATCACGGAAGAGGCATTCCCCCCGGTAATGAAAAGAGACAGCTTGAGGCGGAGTTCACGCTCGGCAGTGGATACTATTTTCTCTACTGCCCCGGCAGTTCCCAAGACGATGCCGCTGCGAATCGCAGCGTCGGTGTTCGTGCCAACTGCACTGACGTTGGCTTCCATGAATGCCAACGGAAGCCGGGCAGTCCGGCAGCTGAGCGCATCGCGCATCATGGTGACTCCGGGAAGAATGGTGCCACCCCGGAAGGCATCTCCATCCATAATGGAGATGGTCGTTGCAGAACCGAAGTCAGCAACAGCAACAGGGCGTTTTCGCAGTGTCCATGCGGCAGCAGCATTTGCTATCCTGTCTGCGCCAAGAGTCGCAGGGGTATCAACGGCAAGTCGAAATCCAAGGTCGCAACGGGCGTTAACCGCAAGAGTGACACGGGAAACAGATCTTGTCGCTACGGCGAGCGTCTTTGCGAGCGGCGGAACAACCGAGCCGATAACAACATATACCCCCTTTCTGGCAATGCGCCTGCCGAGAAAGCGATGCAGTTTCTCCGCTATTTTGGAAGCAGGGAGGGCAGGATGTGACGCAATTTTTGCAGTCTTTAGCAGCCTCGCATCTGACGGGTTCAAAAAAAGGCCTAGAGCAATGGAAGTGTTGCCTATGTCGACTGCAAGCAAGGGGAGTTGCTTGTCAAAGTTCTCTCTATACATAGCTTATATCTCCGCTATGAATACGCTGCAGACTTCCACTATCAGGCTGGACAAGCAAAAATCCTTCATCATCAATGGCTTCGGCGAGGCCATGCAACGTACCTCGATGGGTTGTTACAGTCACCTTCTTTCCTATCGTGGACGAAAGAGTCAGCCATTCATCAAGAACTGGTTTCTTCCCTTCACTTTCAAAAATATTCAGCCACTTGTCCATTTGGAGAATGACGGCCGCAAGCACTTCAGTTCTCGAAAAGCGTTTTCCGCTCTCATGAGCCAGTGAAGTAGCTATCTGGCTGATTTCACGAGGCATATGCTCCTTGTGGAAGTTGACGTTTATGCCTATTCCGATGACTGCAAACTGAATGCGGTCGGGGTCAGCGCGAAGTTCGGTCAGAATGCCTCCAACCTTGCAAGTGCCGATGAGAAGGTCATTAGGCCACTTCAGGGATATTTCACATCTACTGCAATGGTGCAATGCATTGGCACATGCCACTCCGGTGAGCAGGGTCAGAACGCCGGCATCTCGCATTGCAATGGTCGGTCTCAGGATGATGCTCATATATATATTGACGCCTGGAGGGGAGTTCCAGGTCCTCGCCATTCTGCCTCTGCCTGAGGATTGAACATCAGCAACAACCACCGTACCATCCGGGCACCCTGCGCCGGCCAGTTCCACAGCAGTCGAATTTGTCGATGCCAATGCAGGGTAAAACGATATTTTATCGGCGGAAAACGTTTTGAGTTGCCCCAAAGACCTTAGCGCTTCTTTTACGGAAAATTCCGGCGCTCCGGAGAGTCGATAGCCCTTTGCGGGAAAGGCTTCAATGCTGTAACCTTCCTTGCGCAACCGCGAGATCCTTTTCCACACCGCTGCGCGGGTAATTCCGCATGCGGTTGCAATCTCGGTTCCTGAAACAAAAGTTGTTCTTCCTTTCAAAAGGGTCAATACATCGGCTGATTGTTTGTGGTTAATCATTGCGCGTCACAGACAGTCGAGAAGATTGTCCACGTTTGAGGATCCTTACCTCGACCGTTCCTTTCAGAATATCTGCAAAATGCTCGGCGTCATTTCTGGTTCCGACTATCGAGCCGAAGTGCATGGGGATAGCAAGCTTCGGTCGAATGGCGAGGGCCGCCTGCGCGGCTTCATCGGCCGTCATGACATAGGTGCCGGAGACAGGCAGAAGAGCGATGTCAATTGTTCCGAGCAGACTCATTTCAGGAATATGATCAGTGTCGCCTGCAAAATATATTGACGTGCCGTCAATTTTGATGATATATCCGACCCATCCGCGATCTCTGGTATGGAACTGCTTGTTCGTGTTATAGGCAGGAACTGCAATAATGGTAACGCCGTCGAGCAACAATGTATCGCCGGGCGCAATCGTCGTTATGCTTCCGGCAATCCCGGGGGCGCAGTCCGAAGGGGCGAGCACGACAGTATGAGGCCCCCTGAGCTTTTCGATGTCGTCCGGAGAGCAGTGGTCATAATGATCATGAGTGATTACTATGATGTCGGCAACGTCCCGAGTGGAAATCTGGTAAGGGTCGGTAAATATTATTTTTGACCCAGCAATTTTAAAAGTGTCGTGTCCAAGCCATTGAACGGTTTCCTGCATGATATCCCCCTTCTCTGCCGGGCATCCTGCGAAAGCCCTGTTCTGATGCGGTTTAAGAAGCTTATCATGCCGCGTTCCGGCCTGGCAAGCTGCTCGTGGAAACGAACTGAAAAAATTAGCTTTATTTTTTTATTTTTTTCGTGCTACATTATACTTCCTCTGGGAGATTAGCCTGCTAAACGACTACCGCGTTGAAAGGCTTGATTAAATAGTAAGTTTCTGCTATAATTTTCAGGTTTTCCGCTGAATTGGAAAACTATTCACTTATGTATTGCATTTGGAGGAAACGTGCCTACAATCGCACAGTTGGTGAAGCAGGGGCGGAAGAAAATTGAGCGCAAGACCAAGAGTCCCGCGCTGAAAAGCTGTCCGCAGCGTCGTGGTGTTTGTGTCAGAGTGTACACAACAACACCAAAGAAGCCGAACTCAGCTTTGAGAAAGGTTGCAAGAGTGCGGCTCACGAACGCGATGGAGGTAACCGCCTATATTCCCGGCGTTGGTCACAACCTCCAGGAGCATTCCATCGTATTAATCAGAGGTGGCAGGGTCAAGGACCTTCCTGGTGTGCGCTATCACATCCTTCGAGGAACTCTCGATTGCGCAGGCGTCGGCAACCGGAGACAGGGTCGGTCCAAGTACGGCGCCAAGCGTCCCAAATAAGAATGGTCGGAGTATAAGCAATGGCGAGAAGAAGAGAAGCAATCAAGCGGGAAGTTCTGCCGGATCCGAAGTACAACAGCAAGCTGGTCAGCCGTTTTATCAGCGTTCTGTTTGAAGACGGCAAGAAGTCTACTGGTGAGCGCATTTGCTACGGAGCCTTCGATATTATGAAGGAGAAGACCGGCATGGATCCGCTCAAGGTTTTCAAGGCGGCGATGGAAAATGTGAAGCCGCTCGTTGAAGTCAAGCCGCGCCGGGTCGGTGGTGCGACGTATCAGGTTCCGGTAGAGGTTCGACCGAACAGAAAGGTTGCTCTGGCAATACGCTGGGTTATCAGCTACTCCCGTGCGCGGAAAGAAAAGACGATGCGTGAGCGTCTGGCGTCAGAACTTCTTGATGCCTACAACAATACCGGCAGTTCCATCAAGAAAAAAGAAGACACCCACAAAATGGCCGAGGCCAACCGGGCGTTTGCGCACTACAGGTGGTAGTTGCAGCGCACCATTTTCAGAAGACAGCCAAGAGATAGAAGGTAAATTTCGCACATGTCACGATTTCCATTAGAAAATACGAGAAACATCGGCATCATGGCTCACATCGATGCCGGAAAGACCACGACGACCGAGCGTATCTTGTATTACACCGGAGTCACCTATAAAATCGGCGAAGTGCATGACGGTACGGCTGTCATGGACTGGATGGTGCAGGAGCAGGAGCGTGGAATAACCATTACGTCCGCTGCTACAACATGCTCTTGGAATGGCAATCGGATCAATATCATTGATACTCCGGGACACGTCGACTTTACGATTGAGGTTGAGCGCTCCCTGCGTGTGCTTGATGGCGCTGTTGCGGCGTTTGATGCTGTTGCGGGTGTCCAGCCTCAGTCTGAAACGGTATGGCGTCAGGCGAATAAGTACGGTGTTCCGCGACTCGCGTTTATGAACAAAATGGACCGTGTCGGTGCAGATTTCTTCGCCGCCGTTGAAACAATGGTTGAGAAGCTGGGTGCTGCTCCGGTTGCGATTCAGATTCCTATTGGCAGGGAAGACCAGTTCCGTGGCTCGATTGATCTCGTCAAGATGAAGGCATATTTCTTTGATGACGAGACGCTTGGTGCAAAGTTTGTCGAGGGGGATATTCCGGCTGAGTATGCAGCGCAAGCCAAGGAGTGCCGGGATAAAATGCTTGAGGCGATCTCCGATGTCGATGAGTCTCTCATGGAAAAGTATCTCGGTGGCGAGGAGATTTCTGAAAGCGAAATCAAGGCTGCAATCCGTAAGGGAACGGTTTTGATGACCATTACGCCGGTCGTTCTGGGTTCCGCATTCAAGAACAAGGGCGTGCAACTGCTGCTCGATGCTGTTGTAGATTATCTGCCTTCCCCGCTTGATGTTCCCCCGGTCAAGGGTGTGTTGCCTCGTGATACGGTTGAGGTTGAGCGTCAGGCTTCGGACAAGGAGCCGTTTTCTGCTCTTGCGTTTAAGATTATGACCGACCCGTTCGTCGGTCAGTTGACCTTCATTCGTGTTTATTCCGGAGTGCTTGCTGCCGGATCATATGCTTATAACTCAACCAAAGACACCAAGGAGCGTGTTGGCCGGCTTCTTCAGATGCATGCGAACAAGCGCGAAGAGATCAAGGAAGT
Organism: Dissulfurispiraceae bacterium; assembly: GCA_035477855.1. Taxonomy (GTDB): domain Bacteria; phylum Nitrospirota; class Thermodesulfovibrionia; order Thermodesulfovibrionales; family Dissulfurispiraceae; genus JAAYUK01. The sequence goes on along the minus strand of DATIKF010000336.1, from coordinate 1,141 downwards.
TCGTGCCGGAGACATCGCTGCTGTTGTCGGTCTGAAGAGCACGCTCACCGGCGATACGCTTTGTGATGAGAATAATCCTGTAATACTTGAAGCGATGGAGTTCCCCGAGCCTGTTATTTCTGTTGCAATCGAGCCGAAAACCAAGGCTGATCAGGAAAGGCTCTCAATTTCTCTCGGCAAGCTCACTCAGGAAGACCCTTCGTTCCGAGTCTCGTTTAACGAAGAGACCGGCCAGACGATCATTGCCGGGATGGGTGAACTTCACCTTGAAATTATTGTTGACCGCCTCCTGCGTGAATTCAAGGTAGGGGCTAATGTCGGCAAGCCGCAGGTAGCTTACAAGGAAGCGGTTAAGGGTGCGACCAAGATTGAGGGCAAATTTGTCCGGCAGTCGGGTGGTCGCGGACAGTACGGTCATGTCTGGCTTGAAATCCAGCCGCGCGAGCGTGGAGCTGGGTTCGAGTTTGTCAACAAGATCGTAGGCGGCTCTATCCCGCGCGAGTATGTTCCCGCAGTTGAAAAGGGTGTCAAGGAGGCTATGGAGGGAGGCGTTCTCGCCGGCTATCCTGTTGTCGACCTGAAAGTAATTATATTCGATGGATCATACCATGAAGTTGACTCGTCTGAAATGGCCTTCAAGATTGCCGGTTCCATGGCGTTGAAAGAAGGTGCCAAAAAGGCGGGGATTGCGTTACTTGAGCCGGTCATGAGCGTTGAGGTCGTTACCCCTGAAGACTACATGGGCGATGTCATCGGCGATCTGAATTCCCGACGCGGCAAGGTGCAATCCATGGAAAAAAGGGGCAAGGCCCAGATCATAAATGCGATGGTTCCGCTTTCCGAAATGTTCGGCTATTCGACAGACCTGCGCTCCAAGACGCAGGGTCGTGCGACCTACACAATGCAGTTTGCTGCATACGAAGAAGTGCCGAAGAACATTCAGGAAGGCATTGTAGCAAAAATAAAAGGCGAATAATATCCAATTTCTGATACGGGAGTACATAAGGAGGAGACATGGCGAAGGCAAAATTTGAGCGTACGAAGCCCCATGTAAATGTGGGGACAATCGGCCACGTTGACCACGGCAAGACGACGCTGACGGCAGCAATAACAAAGGTACTGAGCCTGAAGGGCATGGCAA
>DATIKF010000335.1:0-1826 GCA_035477855.1 Dissulfurispiraceae bacterium | reverse complement strand
CCACCGTTGCAGGGTCACACGCTGTTCGTCCGTAATCGTGATCGTCGCAGCTACACGCATTGCGTCCATCCTTTCCTGTTACCAAGGAAGACGCAATATAAATCATATAATTGCAACTATTTATCAAACACTACACTAGCCGTTGTGACCTTGCACCCAGGAATGCAAGGCCGCCACTACCGCCTTCCGACAGAACGGGACTATCAGGCCGTCTGGAATGCCCAGAAGCAGCTTCAGACAGTCGTTAATGAGTGCGAGAGCGGTGGAAAGAAGGAGATCTGCCCTGTGCCGAACGACCCGACCCCTGCAGGCGGCGGATCTGGGGCCGGGCGTGCATTCTCTGTCCAGAAATATGGCATGATGAGATTCAGTGACCTCTTCACGGCTCGTCAGAAGATGGCATTGACAACGTTCGCACGCCATGTTGCGAGCCGACCTCAAGGAAGGTGCAAGGATTTGCTCGGCCTGCTAATTGATCGTGCCGTTGACTTCTGGATATCTCTGGCTCGGTGGAAAGCGGATGCTGAATGTCCGGTACAAGCCCTCGCTCGTCAGGCTTTACCGATAGTGTGGGACTTTGCCGAAGCAGTCCCGCTCTCTGATTCAACAGGTTCACTTCTGAATCAGGTTGACCGAATGGGGGCTGCAATTCTGTCTGCTACGTTCCCGACTATGCGGCCAGGTAGTCTTCAACAAGCCGATGCTTGTGATTCACCGCTACCAAATGAGTCAACCGGTGTCTGGTTCACTGATCCACCCTACTATGATGCCATTCCCTACGCCGATCTCTCCGATTTGTTTTTTGTATGGCTGAAGCGCACTCTGCCCGGTCATTCATTCCTGCGTGACCCGTTCGACGCCTCCAATCTCCTCACCCCCAAAACCCGTGAGGTCGTCCAAGATGAAACCAGACAATTCAACGGCCTCCCGAAAGATCGAGTCTTCTTTGAAGGGGCGATGGCGCGAGCCTTTGCCGAAGGTCGCCGAGTGCTGAGAGAGGATGGCATAGGCTGTGTGGTGTTTGCTCACAAGACGACCGAGGGATGGGAAGCACTGCTCTCGGGCATGATTCGCGGGGGATGGGTCATTACTGGCTCATGGCCCATTTCTACCGAAAGTAGAACACGTCTGCGTGCCCGTGATTCTGCCGCATTGGCCACCAGTGTCCATCTCATCTGCCGCGCACGTCGGGACGATGCTCCGGTCGCTGACTGGGGAGCAGTCCTGCGTGAACTTCCAAAGCGTGTGGGCGACTGGATGGAACGCCTCCAATCAGAAGGCGTTCGTGGTGCTGATCTCGTGTTTGCATGCATCGGTCCGGCGCTGGAGATCTACAGCAAATATTCCAAGGTCGAGGACGCCGAAGGGCGTGAAATCCCGCTGGGCGGTGACCCGGAAACCGTTGATCCGCACCAACGCGGTTTTCTGGCCTACGTCTGGGAGACCGTCGGGCGGTTGGCACTCGAACAGGTGCTCGGCACCGCCGAAGCCAAGGCAAGGAATGGTGCAACCGGGGCTGTGGAGGAAGACGCCCGCCTGACAGCTCTGTTTCTGTGGACGCTCCAAAGCACGAACGGCCACAACGGTAACACCGGCCAGGAGGCGGACGACGCGGAAGAAGAAGTCGAAGAGGCCGATGAACACGACGAGGAAACCGCATCACGCAAGATGACCAAGGGCTTCAGTCTAGTGTAGTGTTTGATAAATAGTTGCAATTATATGATTTATATTGCGTCTTCCTTGGTAACAGGAAAGGATGGACGCAATGCGTGTAGCTGCGACGATCACGATTACGGACGAACAGCGTGTGACCCTGCAACGGTGGG
>DATIKF010000334.1:0-14384 GCA_035477855.1 Dissulfurispiraceae bacterium | reverse complement strand
TATATAACCTGCATGACTGATTCGTAATAATGGGCTTCCAGACATTCCCTTTATAAATCAACAGCATCCTGACCGCTTGACTAACTATGGGTGACCGGGTGTAAAAAAGCCGGTCTAACTGCCCGGAATTTTCGCGGGATCGCGCTCATACATCGCCCGCTTTGCCGACTGAAACGCATCCTCGATCTGCGCGTCAGTCAATCCAGCCTGCCGCATGTAGGCAAATATCCCCGCAAAGGCCATCTTTGCCAGCTCCGCTATCGCAATAATCATCATTGGATCCATGTCACTTACCTCCAGTGGCGAATGTTGCCAGTTGATTTATCAGGGCGGTCAGCGTCGCTTCAAGTTCGGCTGATGGGATGGCGCCACCTTCAACCGTCGCAACGTAGATTTTCAGGACCGGCCATATCTCCGTCAAGAGCGCCCGCTTCTGCAATGCGATTTGTTTTTGCGCCGGCGTCGCCGCCGGATTCTGCATCGTCCGCATGGTGTCGTCATACACCGCATTATAGGTCTGCATATAAATCGTGGCCTGTTGTTTGGGCGTCAGTTGCTGCCCCGCCGTCGCGCATCCGAGCAGAAACACGACAAACACCAAAATAATCGCGCTTTTCTTATACATTTGGCTTCCCTCCCTGTGCTGTTTCGTCTGCCGCCCCCTGCCGACGGCTGCTATTCCCCCAATAAAACCCGACCAGCGTTGCGATCACGCCGAGCAGGAACGGAACGATGGTCTTTGCCTGCTCAGTACCTGTTTCCGGCATGGGAGAAAATGTGACCGCCGCCATATATGCCATCATGACGAGGATCAACAGTACTGCAATTTTAATCCCGATTGTAGCGTCTCTCATATTACCCTCCTTGTCTCTTTTTGCCTACATGCGGATAGTCCTTCTTTACCCATGATCCGCCCCAATCCAGCCCGCACCTCTCCGCTATCGCCCCAAACTCCAGCCAGTCCGCAATGGCATTTTTGTTTACATCCACCTTCAGATCGTCGCAATACTTCCCATCTTGCTCAATGTAATAATCGACGGCGATCCTTTTTGTGTGGTCGGATGAGAGGGTCCATGTTACTTTTTTATTTTGCTTCTGCGTGATGGGCGCCATCCCCGTTGCCTTGCGTATGTCGTTCACGTCCCTCAAAGACTTGCGGCCCTGCGCCCATAGAGCGCTTTGCTCTGCCTGTGAACGATATGTGCAGCATCGCTTAAAATGCGACAGCCCTTCCCGCGCCAGGTGATCCTCGAACATGATGATTGTCGGCTGAAAGTCGGGGGCCAGATCTTCGATCTTACGGCTTGCCATTGTCTCTCCTGTTGATTTATTTCAATCCTGCGAGTCCTTTTGGTTCGACGAGTTTTCCCATGCCTGCCGCTTTTCTTTCCGACTTCTCCGCGCCTTTGCCGAACCACCAGTAATAGAGCTTGCCCACAACCGGGATCGACTGCGTGATTTCAAGTCCCTTCTCGTCTCCTGCGCTGTTGATGTCTTTTGAGAGCGCATCGACAGCCTTGAACGGCGGCATTATCTGCCGGACGCTCGCCGATCCCACGCCTTCTTCCCGCGCTTTCCATGTCACAAACTTTGAGATCCCGACGAGCCTCAACATGTTATCAACGACCTTATCTTCGATGTTGATTGGCCTGCCAAGGATCAGGTCTTTAATGAAATCCGCCGATGCGTTTGCAACCGCGAAACATGCGGCCAGATGCACAAGGTTCTTTATCCCCTGTGTCCTCTGCCCTTCCGTTGCAATCTTTTGAAACGCCTCGCGCCGGAATGCGTCAAATTGTTTCAGAGTAAAGGTTTTCAGCATGTAGAAAATGCGCCCGTTCCCGCCCGTCAAATACTGCTGGGGCATTTCAGACAATGATATGGGCTGGAAATCCGATAGGACGTTGAAAAGATAGAGCTTCACGTTTTCGGTTATTTTGCCCGTTCTCAGGTCTTTAATGAGCTGCCCCGTCTCGCCCTCAAATATGGGCTCCAGCTCCTTCCGCAGCGCAGCGGTCCCCTTGTCGGTCATGGCCTGCTGCCGGGCCTTCGCATAGGTCGAATTGATCAGGGCCTCCTTGCCGATGTTGTCGATCTTCGTCAGGCCGATCAGGTCAAACGTCTTGCTTACGGCCCTGGCCATCTTTGTCTGATCTGAAAATTCTTCAGCGACGCGCCCAATGCCGAGATCCTCTTTCTTGAACATCGATCTTCCGACGGTCGCTTGTGTGGTCGCCTTCACGGTCTGCCATGGCCCGTTTTTATAGAGCGCCCATGCAAGGTCGCCGATCTGTGTTATTGCGGAGATAGGACTTCCCATCGTGTCGATGTAGGAGACGTTTTTATACAGGCTGAACAGGCCCCGCGTGCCCACTTCGTTGAACCGGGCGGCGAGGATGTCCTTCAGCACCTGCTCCTGTTGTGGTTTGATTTTCCCTTCCTGCAGGAGCTTCAGGACATAGCCGCCGATTGTGTCGTTGAGGTCGCCGACCTTCCCGCCCTTCTTCCCCACTCCAAAGAGCTTCCGGGCCTCCACCGCGTCCGTGACGTCGCTGATATACTGGATCAGGGCCGCGTCGGAATCCATGTAAAACTCATTCAGCTCCGGCGTGATATGCTCGACCGACCGCCCCTTGAGCTGCCCCGGCTTCGACAGGCTGATCTGCCCGGATGGATAGCCCCGGAGCATCCCGTTTATGAGCTTCGCCTTTTCATCTTCGGTCAGGTATCGCTGTAGTTTTACTTCCTGCTCCCGGATGGCCTGCTCAAGAATCGGCCAATCCGCTTTCTTGTAAAAGTATTCCAGAAATCCCTTTGTGTCCTTCAATACGCGGGGGTGATAATTCGGTCTGTATCCCACATCATAGCCGACCGCCGTTGCTTCGTCGTATAGTTCTTTTAGGACATTACGCAGCTCGTGATATTCTTTTCCAAGGTTGTATTTTATGACCAGCTCTTTCAGCTTGCCGGGGTCGCCGTTCTTCCGGGCAAGGTCGAATGCTGCCTTGTCCGCCTTGTTCATCTTGTCCGCCTTTTTGATGAACGGCATGACGCGGTTTGTTGATTCCGTTGCTTTCATGCCCCGGCGGAATTCAAGCTTTCTCATGGTGTTTTTCAAGGAAGGGTCAATGTTGCCGAGGCGGGTTGATATGGCCCCCAGGTATTCATCGGCAATCTTTCTGCCCTCTGCCATTACATCCTTGACTTCCTTCACGGCTTTGACGGCGGGGGCCACATCGACCGCCCCTTTCTCGTTCATCAGGGGCTTTGTGACGCCTTCCCATACCGCCCGCATCTTCGCCTTGAATCCTTCCCACAAATCCCCCAGCTTGCCCTTCATGGCCGCCTGCCAGTCAAGGAAACGCTGCTTCCCGCCTTCATAGACGGACCGCCCCAGGGCCTCAAGGTGGGGCATGGCTTCTTCGATCTTGCCTCTGGTTTTCAGGATTGCTTGTAAGATTTCGGATTCAGCTATGGGGATGGAGCCGCGCTGGTTGGAAAGGACAGACTGCCCCCCAACCTCCGGGGGGCGGGATGGGTTAGGGAGGGAAGGATAATCGTCGTATTCAAAATATCCAGTGCCGGGATCTGTGTACTCTGCCTGAGCGGAAAGTTTTTTATATGCCTTGGGGGTTAATAGTGCGCTTGGCGCTCCCGCTTCCTCTCCAATGAATCCGTCATAACCGTATTTATCGGCGAGAGATAGAAGTTGTTCATAATTTTCTGCATAGGTGTTCCTGTGTTGCTTTCCTATATCTACTTCAATGATCTCGTCTTCCGGAATACCATATTCTTTGTAAAATTCTTTCCATTCTGACTTAATAGGATCGTCTGGAACCTTGCGAAAATCGATAAGTTTTTTTTCATTGACCGTAACGCGCTGCACCTGCCCGTCAGTTGTCGCATATCGCTCTGCCAGTTCGGGGCTGAAAGAGTAGTATGCGCCGCTTGGCGTGTCTTCATCAAAACCCTTCGCTCCGCGGTAAACGTAAAAGTCTCCAAAACTATTTTTATATAGCTCAAACTCCCCATCTTGATTGCGGATCGTCGCAAGAGGTTTCTTCCCGCCCACGGCCTCCGGGTTTGTCTCAGGCGGTATGTTGGCCGTCCCCGGTTTCAAGGTCACGGGGGGGATTATATCAGATTTGGAGGGTTTTTCAAGGTCGGCGGTCTTAAAGTCGCCTTTGGGGGTGGCTGCTTTTTGGCTGGTTACTTCGGAAAAGAAATCTTCGACTTCTTTTAGTGCGGCTTCTTCGTTTGCGGGATCAATAAGCCTTTCTGATCTAATCTCATCAAGAGCGCGGCTTTTGTGATTTGGAATAATTTCTCGTGCTGTTCCGGCGTCAATTCCTTCGACTTCAAGGTCTGCGAGTCGTCCTTCGATCCACTCATTTTGTTCTCTCCTTAGCTGGCGCTCAATCATAACGTCTTGTTTGCCCGGTGTAAAGATATTTCTTGCGTTGCCGGATGCTATCTTGTCGAGAAGATCGTTTGCATCTTCAAATCCCGTAAATCCTTCGTCTTTCAGGGTTTCGGCCACAACGTCCGGGCTGCTTGCGCCCTTCTTGTGGACTCGCCTCAGGTCGGGGTGTCTGTCCGGTGGATAATCCCATCCCGTCAGGTCCATGCCCCCACTTGCTTGAATAAACCCGATTATATTTTGCGCATTCTCTATCTTTTCCCTCTGTCTCTGCCACACCGCGTCTGCCCTGGGTTGAACGATCTCCGGCATGTCCGTCCCTTGGCCTTCGGGTATGGCTGCTTTTACAATGGCTCCCGGCTGTGCGGTCTCAGGGGGTGGTTTTATTTCTATCCCCAAATCGGACAGCTTTCCCCTTGCCGCTTCCGCGACCTGTATGTTTACGTCATACATGGGCGTCCCCTTGAAGGCTGCGTTTTTCCGGAGCCATGCTTCCGTGCTGGTCAGTTTTTGAGTCAAGCTTGCCACTTCGGGGGACTCCCCTGTCTCCACTACCTTATCCTTCCTGATCATATCCAGTATTGATTCCGGTTTCGGGCTGACCGGCCTGATCTCCCGGCCCATCTTCCGTGTAATGGCAAAGCCGCCCTCCTGCTGCGTGACTTCGTAAAGATTCCAGTCAAGGCCCTGCTTGTCTCCGGCCTTCTCTGCGGTCTTTTCCGTCTTGAACGGGTCCCCGGCCTTTGTGACGATCGGTGCTTCCGTTGTTCCGGGCTTGCTTACAAATCCCTCCCCGACGCCTTCGGGGTATGGCAGGGCGGGTCTTGATTGGCCCATCTCTGCGATAATATCCCTGACCTCAGCCGCTGTTGGACGCAGTTCAAACCCCTGCCCCGGCGGTAGTGCCTTCGGCCCTTCCTTGCCCATCTCTGCGATAATGTCTCGAATCTCGCCCGGACGCGGACGCAGCTCAAAGCCCTGGCCTTCTGGCAATGCCCGCCCTGAATCCGGCGGATTGGTCGGCCTTGACGGTTGGCGCATTGTGCCGCCTTCTTCCCCTACGCCCTGATAGCGTTTCAGAAGGGCTTCGCGGTTGGCCGGGTCTTTCCACATCTCCCGGATCTCCGCGCTCGTAAATTGGCCGCTGGCTATATCCGCCTTGACCTGATCGACGACCATCACGCGCTTCCGATGGGGCAGCTTGTCCCACCACGCCTTCGCGGTTTTAGGCACGCCCGGCAATGCGAACATCGCGGAAACTTCGCCGATGGTTCCTACGATAGGCTCAAGAATCGTGTCTTTTGCAGGCGTAAGCCTGACAATCTCCTTCAATCCCTCCCCTGCCATGTGAAAAGGCTCCATAGCCTTGCCGATGGTCTCTATGGACTGCGCTTCTTCTGGGGTGCTGATAAGCCGCCCCGGTATCCCTCCGATCTCCTCAAGGGTCTTTCCGCCCTCGTCAAGCCCCGATATAATTGTTTTGCCGAGTCCTGCTATCCCGGCGAAGGGCATCATGGCAAGGCCGCCGAGGGTCGCCCCGGTTACACGCGCCGCCGCCTTCCCCGTCTCTATCAATGACGGTTTGAGCTGCTCCTGCCAATAGTCCGGTTTGTTATCACGGCCATAATTGGGGCGCAGCGGTTCCTCGCCCATTTCGGCAATGAGATCACGCATCCCGCCTTGCCTCCCGGCGGGCGCCATTCCCTGCAATTCTGCAATCAGATCGCGCATTACTTCACCCCTATTGCCGCCAGAACTTCTTCATAGGTCATACCGCGCTGTGCTGCGGTGTCATAAACATCCTTTGCCGTTACCTGCTTTCCTTTGATCTTCGGGAGCGGTGTTTTTACCCATTCACCGCCGTACAACTTCCCCTTCTGCCATTTATAGAAATGCGGCGCCGTTGCGTTTTCATTAAAACTTTCCACTAACGGCGCGGCTTCTTCCTTTGTCTTATTAGTAAGAATCTTCGTCTCCGTTTCCCTTATATCTTTTTCTTGCAGGCGCTTTTCACTTGGCGTCAGCTCTTTTGCGGTTTTCTGAGCAGTGAATATCTGCTTTCCTGTCCTCGGATCAACAAGCGTCCCGCCTTCGGGAACGGATACAGGTCTTTCCGGAGCCCGGTCAACCGGCGCACGATGAACGAGCTTCGGAGCGGCGCCCGACACGTCCACAAGATCGCGCCCAACGGCTTTGAAGTTTTCCCCAGGCTTGACCAGCTTCCCGGTGTTCTGAATGAGCTGGCCTGTCCGGAGATTCACAACGCCCTGATCGGTCATCATATGCTCATCCTTGAAAGCCTTTGACTGATCTTCTGCGGCTTTCGCCTGTGCTGCCGCCTCCATCTGCTTTACTGAGCGCACGGTATTCCTAAAAGCCCCGTCAACGGCCTTGCTCCATCCCTCTTCCGTGGTGATCGCCTGCATCGCCGCATACAGGCCCTGCCCCTCTTTCGTGGTCAGGAAATCCGGATTTTTCGCCATACCGCTTTCCATCTTCTTCTCCATGGCCTCAAGGATCGGCTGTTTCATTTCCGGATCTTGCCTAAACGCCTGCCATGCGTCCACCTTTGCCACGTTGTCGCTCTTTGCCAGTTCGTTGATCCGCTGGATAACCGGGTTCGTCTCATCTTTGGGATTCAAACCGAATTCAGAAAGGGCCGCTTTCATCTGCCATGCGTCGCCATATCCGAAATTCTGTTGATGGTAAGGGATCTTCATGCGCTCGGTCTTGCTGCCCATTTCCAGCACGCGGGTGCGGTCCACATCCGCCGCGTTTTTTTGGTCCGCTATCCTGCCGGTTTCCTCTATCTCTCTGGTTTTCAAACCGCTTTCTGTTTCGGCAATGTCGCCCTTCTGCTTCAAGCCGTATAGCTGTGTCGCAAGGCTCGCCAGTCCGAGAAAGTTCTGCATCCGGTTGTTGTTGCGGGGGATGTAAAATGGATTGCTCATGTTAAACCTCCTGGCCCTGTAGTATGGTATCCACGCCGTATCCGACATGACGGCATAATCCCAAAAATGCTCTCTTCACAAATCTCGACGTTCCGTATCTCATCTCCGGCCTCATCCCCATGCGCCACTCCCCATAATCAACAAGCCTGTCAACAATCACCCGTTTGACGATACGCCGGAACATCGGGGATTTATTGATGAACGGCACAACAAAGACGCACAATGCGTAATATCCGGTCAGCGTTACCTCATCCATGTGCTTGTCCCTGAACTGCCTGGCCACGTTGACCTCGTAGGAATCCCGTGATGTGCAGGCCGACACGATGATACAGGCATACTTCATAAGGTGGCCGGCGGGGTTGAAAATTCCCGTCCACTTTGGCAGGGGCTTGCCGTCCGTCAACGCCAGCTCTGTAAGCCTCTCCATCGGTCGCATATAGTCCTTTTGCGTGAGGGCGGCCATCTGTCCCATCACGCTGCTTGAGTTTTCATGCCCGGGCAGGCCTTTCATGGCTTTGCCGAGTATCGGCATGCCTATCCTTGCCGCTGCGATGTATGGCATTGCGGTGCTGGCTGCGCTTCCGACAGTCCCTAATGCGCTTCCGATGGTTGCCCCTCCTGCCTCCGCCCCGGTCTCCGCCCCGATCTGCCCGGCGAATCCATACCCTGATTCGATCCCGCCGCCGACCTCTGACGCGGCCCCGATCTGCTCCCCAAATCCTAATCCTGATTCGATCCCGCCGCCGAAGTCAAACGCGTCGAGGCCCTCTGTTCCGATCTGCCCGTCAAGCCCCGCTCCGGATTCGATGCCGCCTCCGAATTCATACAGATCCACAGCCCCAGGAATTACGCCTGTCTCTGCCGGTTCTATCAGCGCTGCATCGGCCGGGATGTCCGCCTGCTCCCCGCCCTTGCCGAAGTCGAAGGAATCCAGCCCCTCAGTTTCAACGGTCTGCTCCGGTATCTTCAGGGCCTCGCCCGGCTTCGTATCCCCGATCTTCAAACGCGTCTCTTTGCCGCCTGCTGCGTTCTTGATGGTGTAGAGCTTCAGCCCCAGATTTACCAGTTGCGGCCCGGTCGTGTTTTGCCGCTTCCTGATGATATACGGGTTGCCCTCGGTGTATGGATTTGCCATTACAGCACCTCGCCATTGAGCCTTGTGAAACTGGTTTTAGTGGCGCCCACACATGAACACATCCACAAGAAGAGCTTTGTCCTGATGATGACATTCAGCGGCGGCCTCATGTTTGCGCCGATCCTCCAGCCGCAATACGGGATCAGATCATAGACGATGTTCTTCTTGATCCATGCCATGATCCTGCCTGATTTCAACATCTTCGGCACCAGCCATTCCGCAAACATATAATATCCGCGAAGCTGCGTCGGCCCCATAAAGATGTCCCGGTAGGCGCGGGCTATGTCCACTCTGTCGTTAGTCACCTCAAATTCTTTCGGCCCCTGTGTCGCCACGGTAACGATGATGCAGCACCCGCCGCTGTCGTCGTTTGACGCCTGCGCCTGCTGAAGTTGCGCGTTCATCTGCTCCCTTTGTAGTTGCAACGTCGCATAGAACTGATACCTGTTTTCCTCAAGCTGCTTCAGGAACATATCGACTTTTTTCGCCGACTCCTCTATCTGGAATTTCATCTGCTCCCCAAACTGCTCCTTTTGGGCGGCTGAGGATTTTTCAAACTGCTCTTTTTGCATAGCCAGCGTCTGCCGCGCCATATCAAGCTGGTTCATGGCCTGTGCCTGCTGCTCGTTGAAGCTCCTCTGTTTCAGTGAGAAATCCTTATCGAACTGCTCCTTTTGCGTTGATAGCTGTCTTGAAAACTGCGATTCCTGTGTCGCCATCTCCCGCTCTTTCAGCCCCAGCGTTGATCCGAACTGGCTCCGGTTCTCTCCGAGCTGCTGCGCGAACTGGTCCCTTTGCGCAGAGAACTGGTCCTTTTGCAAAGACATCTGTTCCCCAAACTGCCGCTCCTGATTTCTGATGGATAACTCCTGCAGCGCCTTATCTTGTGCAGATTTAGCCGTGCCTTCCGCGATCCCGGCGGCCTCCTGCTGAGAAACGGTCCGGCCTTGTAGTCTGGCCCGCCGCTTGCTCTCCATCAATGCGTCTGTAAATGTCTGCGTTCCCATCTGTCGTCCCCTCCTTATCGAAGTGCCGTATGTGGTTCGGCGAAAAAGCCCAGGCCGATCAGCTCCATGCCGCCTGCCGCCGTTGTGTCGCTGGTGGTGAATTTGAAGCTGTGATAAAGCGCCGGGCCGAGTGCGCAGCTCTGCGTGTTGTAGGGCGCCGTGGACATTGAAAAAGGATCTGGCACGTTCTGATTACTGACATTATCCACAGTCAAGGTCTGGTCGCCGTAATGCGCGACCGAGATTGTGCCGCCCCCTATTGCCGCGGCTTTTTTCTTGTGTGCCGTCCGTAGATATTTAACCGTTGATTTCCGGAACAGGGGCGAAACGGTGTCAAGAATCAGGTCTTTCGTGTGGAGATATTGCGTGATATTCGTCCCCGCAAATGTGTCGCCGTTTTCAAGCCGGTAGAGGAATCCGGACTTGTTTCCGCCATAGGTGTAGCCGATCCCGTTGGTGTCGATGACCTGAAACCCGGATTGAAGCGGGTCGGCCCCGCCTGAATTGGCCCGGTATATCTTCGTCCATTCCTTTGTCAAAAGGGAATATTCCAGCTCGATGTTGTGGTGTGTCTGTCCGGTCCCTGACGATATGAGCGCCTTGTAAGCCCTCAAAAGCGGGTCATACCATGCGACGGTCTTTGACCTTCTCGCGGTGGGAATGTATCGGGAGTCATTCGGGTCGAAATAACATTTTATGTCGTCGCTTATCGGGACAACAAGCGCCCCGTCCGTCATGTAAAAACCCTTGTCGCCCTGCCAGATGACGACGTTTGACCTTGTGTCATCCTCGCCTCCGGCAACCTCGCACGCCACCATAGACAGCGGTGCAACCACGCCGATATTCCCGCTGATCCGCTTTGAGTTCCATGTTTCGGGACTGTCGCCCGCCAGCCTGTATATCTCGCTTTTCTTGCCGACAATCATCTGATCGTATGGCGAATTTCCAAAAACATTATAGACGGATGCCGCCGCCATGATTTCCGTATTATCACCGAAATATAGACTCCCCGATCCCGGCCCGTTGAACACATCCGGCGCGTTCTCCACGGAATAGATCGCCTTGTTTTTCTCCCCGGCGGCCTCGTTGAACAGAAACAGCCTGTTCTGGAATGTCTCGCTGAATTTATAGGCCCCGACGGGGGCAGGCGCGGCGATACCCCGGATCTCCGCGATCTGCGTGTTCGCGCTTAGGGCTGCCGCAAATTTGAATTGATAATAATAGATGGGGGCGCTGTTTCCGATGGCCCTTTCATACTCCAATCCCGCGCCGGGCGACTGCCATGAAACCACTCCTGTCTGGCTCAGTGATGTCGTGGATGTCTTTGTGTCGTCGAATACCCCCGACAGCGCGGCCCACACGCTGCCGTCCCATGCCGAGACCGTCATGGTGGTGGCCGATGCCGTGTTCTCCTTGCCCGCGACCATCCGCAAAAGAACGCCCTGCATGGGCTCCGAAAACCCGGCGACAAAGTTGTGCGTCGTTGAAAGCGATGACACGTCAAGATAGGTCAGTGTCGTCTCGTCATTTACCGCATCGGTGTAGTCGATATAGTTTACCGCGTTCCACTTCAGGCAGTTGGCGACATAGGAGTATCGCCCGTCCCATATATTTTTGACAGACTGGATCGGCGCATCCACTGTGACGTAATAAACCGTCGCAGCCCCGGCAGACAGATAAAACTGATACCAGTAAATCGGCAGGCCGGAGATGTATTTCTGAGACGATGTTCCGACCGTTGACGGCCATGTGACGGTCCCGGTCTGCGCAAGCGATATGCCCCCTACCGAGGTGTTATCCGTCGGGGACAATGCCGTCCATGATACCCCGTTCCATTCGCTCACGGCCAGCGTCGATGTGGTGGTATTCGGATTGACGACATAGAGCTTCACGCCCTGAATCGGCCTCGTGAAGCCCACCAGCCAGTAAGGGGAGCCGGTGCCGTAGGGTTCCGTTGCGACGGCGAAGCTTGACGTCCATCTTGCGATTCCCTTTGACAGCCTCAGCTCGTCTATCCATCCGTTAAATCCCGCCCCGGAGACCAGGGTTGTCGTGCTGTTGTTGAATGTGATGCCGGTCAGGGATTGCGTCGCGCCCTGCTGGGTTCCGTTGACGAAAAACCTCAGGTCCGCGCTGCTTCGTGAAACTGCCAGGTGGTTCCATGTGCTTGCAACAGGAAACCATGTGACTGATTTTGACAGGGCGTCCGTCCCATTGGTTGAATACGAGAACGTAAGGGCGTTGCCGCTGGCATAGAATCCCCATCCAAGGTTTCCGGTCGTCGATTGTGAAAGTATCGTGCCGTTGGAGTACGGGGCAGCATATATCTGGATTTCTGCGACAGAAACATAGGTTCCGTTGGAAGCGGTCGGATATAGCCAGTAATATCTATAAGCCGTTGAATTCGCAAAGGTGTATGTTTTTACTTCCTGCGAGGTCCATGATGTGATGTTTGTCTGTGTGTGAAGTGTTGTCCAGCTCCCCCCATTCGACCCTGAAAACGTCCAGCTTTTTGGCTGGTTTCCTTGCGCTGTAGTCCCCGCCTGGATCGTATATTTTGTTGCGACTGCAGCTCTCCCCGCTCCAAGGTCAAGCCCATATTGTCCATATACCGATACGATGCCAACGGTATTTACATTCCCGTCAAACGCCTCCCACGGATATTGATTTTGTTGGACTACAAACGGATATGGGGTCGCTGCGCTTGTCATATAGGGATGAATAACAACCGCCGTTCCGCTTCCGGTTGCAAAGCTGCTGCCCCTCACCCATGCGTCAACGGTAAAGTCACCCGCCCCCAAATCCCAATCGGCGTTGTCCGCTGCCGAGATTGAATCCGTCGTCGCGGATGCGTACATACTTGATGCTGTTCCGAATTTCTCCTGTGCCGTGTCTAACTGTGCGCTGCCTGCTGAGGTGATGACCCTGCCGGTGGAGATGGCGTCCACGATGATCGTCGATGCGTCCGTGCCGTCGCTGTGCAGGAGATATTTTGTATAGGAATCAATGACCGTCCCGAATACCGCCGTATGTCCTGCCGTCCGCCGCGTGTTGCGGAGCTGATCGCTGTAATCCTGCGGATTGGTCAGTGACGATGACGTACCCGTGAGGGCCGCTGTGGAGGTCACGACCGCCGTCGCCTCGATCTCGTTCCCGCCCCATATAAGCGTCTCCGCGCCGTTGGCATAGACCATGTTGCCCTGCGGCGCGACCGAGAACCGCCCCGCCCCGATGCCGTCCGATGCGTCGGTGTGCAATATGAATGGCGAGAAATCCCCGGCCCCTGGAATCGCCGTTGTGTTCCGGTACAGGTATGATGCCGTCGGCGTCGCCGTATCCGCCGCCACGACAAGCACATGGCTTTCAGAGGGCTGATCCTTGCGGAAATGGAAGCCGTTGATGAAATAGGGCGCGGCGCTGATCGATGTCGCGTTGATGATGGTATGGCCGGAGATCCCCTTGAATTGCTTGCCGGACCTTCTCATGTTCTGGATGTCCTGAAGGCCGTAGTCGTCGATCAACACCGGGTCCGACGCGGGCTGCCAGCGCCCGATAAACGGGAAAGCAATCGGTTGCAGCTCGGCGGCCTTGCTCACTATGGCCCCGAATCCGCACAGCGCGACAATGATCAGTAACAATGATGTGATCCGCTTCATTCTATCCTCCAAACAATTCCGCCAATCTGTCCCAATCTTCGTCGGTCATAGACCCGCCCCGCTGATCCTTCTTTCCAGATCGTCGATTCGTTGCCTTTGAATGTCGATCCACCTGCGGAGGGAGGACAGTTCATCCCACAAGCAGGCTATCATCCAGAATCGCCAATCGAACATCAGTCTATCCCCGCCTTCACCTCGACCTTGCTGATACGGGATTCGTGGTTGTCAATCTTGTGAAACAGCTTGTCATGTTCCCGCAGGTTCGTTTCGCAATGCTGGTCGATCTTTGCCCGCGTGTCTGCCATCCACCCCCTGATCATCGCGCCGAGGGCTGCAATTAAAATCGCGCTCCACACCATGTTCCCGATAATAAAATGATCCACCTGAGCGTCCTCCCTGCTTGAATTTTAGCAATCAACACACGGAAACAGTTCCGGGTAGTCCTTCATAAAGTCCTTGATCGGTTGATAGAAAGTGTCCTTCTTGTCCCAAAACCGCTTTATCTCGGCAACCAGACCCGGAAAGCCGAACTGGTAAAGTTCAGAGTAATACGATACACAGGTCTTGCAGGTGCCGATGGTGTAGCGTGAGTTGGAGTAATCAACCAAAGGCCACATGAATTCGGGCTTCGGCTTCTCCGGTTCCGGTTCAGGTTCGGGGGCAGGCACCCACTTCCCATCCACCTTGATCGCCTTGACGAGTTTGCCATCCGGGTATCTGAGATAACGCCCCACGGCCAAGTTGACCAACACCGGGCCATCTTCCCCTGCAATCGCCCCCTGCAAAATCTCTATTGCCTGTAATACTTTTGCTTTAATGTCCATTATACCCTCCTATGCCATTAGTGTTCTCACTTGTTTAATAAGGTCAACCACCGCTGCTTTCAGAGCCGCAATGTCGGAAGCCTTGTCAACATCCGCCTCGATCTTCACGATCTGCTCTTTGGCCGCTACAATGTCCTGAGCCTTCTTTTCATGAGCCGCAATCTCCGCCGCCTCTGCCGCGAGGATGTCCTCTTTGGCAGGGGCAACCTCGATCTTCCCATCAACCACACTGAGGAATCTGCCCGATGCTTCGATCTTCGGCTCGTTCTTCTCGCACCACTTCAAATAATCATGCTGGTCTTTTGGCAGAATCCGCTCTCCGCTTCCGGTGTATTCTATCACCTGATACTCAGTTTCTGATATGTATCTATGAGTAAACATAAAACCTCCT
>DATIKF010000333.1:0-7431 GCA_035477855.1 Dissulfurispiraceae bacterium | reverse complement strand
TCACGACTCTCTGAACGGTGGAAATATCCGTAATAGGGAGCCATATATTCTTCTATGCCCGGTAAAACGATCTCTGTTGTCATGCATAGAGGTTACCACATAAAACAGATTATATCAAGTCAAGTGTCGGAGTAGTATTAGTTTTGCGACGGTTCTCCGAAAAATCCGCCTGCAAGAAGCAGGCGGATTTTTTCATACAACAGCCAAAAAGGAATCTCTCTATCATCCTGGCATATGCTATTGATCTTTCGGCAAATCGCTCATCCTCCTGAACTCAAGCCGTGAGGCCGCATACGTGACAATCGCCTCAAGGTCGGATTCCCGGAGGCCCATGCAGGGACCAATCATAAAGCGCACACCGGGCGCAGTCAGGCGCGACAAGTCTGCCTTGGCAGTCAAGATTCGGTTGCCCTCAATTTTCTGAATCGAAATTCCATGACGCAAGCCTTTCTCCATGTCAGGGACAAGGCAAATATACGGGTCAGTAAAGGGCTTCACAGGTTCCGTAGAGGTCAGCTCCCCGCCGTCAACCGACTGAACCGAACCTATCTGGAACTCTGCATCAGGAAGCACTTGATGTCCGTAAAGAAACAAGACGCTCCCCTCCCGATGCACTCTGTCAATCCACGCCAAAACCTGCGACAGAGGAATATAGGCGGCGACATCGAGTGCCTTCCCCGGAAAAGAACCATCCGGGCGAATCCCGGCACCAATGGAGCGTTCATCATTTACGCGGAACGAAGAAACGTGGGCAAGCACATCGCGTCGTAACTGCTCCGTTGACTTGTTATACGGAAAAACCAAAGAATGCGCCTTCAGCCCCAGTGCAGCCAGACCGCGAAGTGAAAGCAGCAACTCCTCCTGCATCCATTTTTCTCTGCCGTAGAGCAACACAAACGCTTCGGCATTCGCATGGCCGTATGTATGTGTGCCGATTTCCCATCCATACCCATCCTGCAAAGTACGGAGCATCTCAGCTGTAATATCACCTCGGTCAATCCTGTAATTATTCACATATCCCGTGGCAACGCCGCCATGTTTTTTCAGGATATTTGCAGCAGTCATCCAGTTCGGATAGCCGTCGTCAAAGGAAAACGCTGCAATGCCGTGCCTTTGCTCTGCAAATGCAGAAATGCTCAGCATCCCGATGATCGTCAGCAAAACAGCGATTTTAAGAAAACATGCCATTTACAGACTCCAGTAACGGAAACCGTGTGCAACAATAGCCTCCCGGGGGAAGCAGCTTTTCACATCCATAAAGACCGGCTCTGCGCGACAGACTGATTGAAGCCGGGCAAGCTCCAGAGTCTGAAATGCATCATGCTTTACCGCCGCTATCACGCCGTCATAGGGAGCCTGCGCATCCAGGCTCTCCAACATCTGCAATCCGTATTCCTCATGAACATCACCGGCATCGGCGAAGGGATCGAAGATGAAACACTGCACGCCGTACTGCCGGAGTTCGTGATAAATATCAATCACTCTCGTATTCCGGATATCGTTTATATTTTCCTTGAAGGTAAAGCCAAGAATAAGAATTCTATTCCCCTTGAAACAAACTTCTGCCTTGATTAACTCCTTGATGGTCTGTTCGGCAATATACTTGCCCATATTGTCGTTGATCCGGCGACCGGAAAGTATTACTTCAGGTCGATAGCCGAGCTCTTCTGCTTTAAAGGTAAGATAGTAGGGATCAACACCAATGCAGTGCCCGCCGACGAGCCCCGGTTCAAAAGGGATAAAATTCCACTTTGTCCTTGCCGCTGCCAGGACTTCACGCGTATCTATCCCGAGTTTTTTGAAAATAATGGCAAGTTCATTCATGAGAGCAATGTTCAGATCGCGCTGAATGTTCTCGATAACCTTTGCCGCTTCGGCCGTCTTGATATTCGAAGCATGATGGATACCCGCCTTCACGACGCTCCCGTATATCGCACACAGCAGGTCGGCCGTTTCCACATCCTGCCCGGCAACGACTTTCACGATATTCTCAACGGTATGCACCTTGTCTCCCGGATTCATGCGCTCCGGAGAATACCCGAGTTTGAACTCAACTCCGCATTTGAGCCCGGATGCCGTCTCTAGAATCGGGCCACAGACTTCCTCAGTGACTCCAGGATAGACGGTGGATTCATAAACGACAATCACGCCGGGCTTCATATTGCTGCCGACAATTTCTGAAGAAAGCCGAATCGGTGTTAAATCGGGAATCTTGTGGGAGTTGATGGGGGTAGGAACCGCAACAATAATTATGTCAGCTGTTACCAAGCCGGACGGATCAGCGGTGAAGACCGCCGATGTCTGCATCAGCTCATCAGAAGCTACTTCCTTATTCTTGTCCAGCCGGGCCTGCAATTCCCTGATGCGGTCCGCATTGATGTCAAAGCCTGTGACTTTCGGGAATACCCGGCCCAGACTGACACACAAAGGCAGTCCCACATACCCAAGACCCACAACCGCTATGCACTTCTTTCCCTCACGGTACTCCTGCAACATGAATCCTCCCTGGCATTGCATCATGCTCTCGCCATAAAACGCGGCTTAGGAAAAAATAGTGCACCAAAAACCTGACTACTATACTATCCTGTTTGCCCGGGTACATGCCCGGACACCTTCGCCGAGAAAAGATGCATTGCCCGAATATGCTCCTCCCCAAGTTCGTAATCAAGTTTGCTCCAATACGACAGAAGCTCTTCAACAGAGAGCTTTTCTGCAAGAGGAGAAGCATGAGCTATTTCTCCCAGCCGCACGAGCGATTGACGTTTTGCCGCATGGAGGTCGGCGGTGAAATGCTGCAAAAGCTTTAGACCGGCTTCATCATGCGTTAGGTCCTTGCGTACAATCCATAGTGCAAATACGAACGGGAGAGCGTGCTGCTGATACCACATCTCGCCAAGATCGTACACGAACCGTTTACTGCCAGAGCCAGTTCTGAGGCGGTAGATTAAAGCGTCGTCACCAATAAGGAGAAAAGCATTGGCACTGGCAAGTTCTGCTCTCTGTGTGCTGACATACCTCACATCCCGGATGCCGGCCTCCCGAAACAGCAGGTGAAGCAAAACGAATGAAGTTGCCGACTGATTTGTTACGGCGATTTCCTCGCCTGAAAGATCCTGAAGCGGTTTTTTTGAAAAAAGAAACACACTGCCGACAGGACCGCGGCTGCTGATCGAAATTCCGTCAATATAAGTATAGAGATCAGTATGGTTGAGATATTCGACGGAAGAAGACGGACTGATATCGAGGGTTCCTGCCCGAAGCATCGCATTCAGCTCGGAGGGCACTCCTTCAACAATCTCAAACAGTGAACAGTCGCAAACGCGCTCCAGCATGTAAAAAATGGGGAATACATTTGCATAGGCAATTTTCCCGATACGCAGTTTTTTTCTGGTCGTCATCCTTTAATCACCCCGAGCGGTCTGAGCCGCGCCACCTTCTTCGAAATTCCCGCGTTATGCACAACATCGACGACATTGGAAACGTTTTTATATGCTTCCGGCATCTCTTCGGCAAGCGTCTCACGTCCCGCCGCTCTCACAAGAATGCCCTTATCCTCCATCTCACGCCAGATTGCCCTGCCCTTGGCCTGGCGGATTGCCTGATGGCGCGAAAGCAGGCGCCCCGCACCGTGGCAGGTAGAACCGAATGTCTCATCCATTGCTTTCTGGGTGCCGAGCAGCACATACGATGCCCGACCCATATCTCCGGGGATTAACACCGGCTGGCCAATGGAGCGATACCGGGCGGGCAGTTCCTGATGGCCGGGAGGAAACGCTCTCGTACAGCCCTTCCTGTGAACGACCAGCTTCCGATTCACTCCATTCACACGATGTTCTTCAATCTTGGCAATATTGTGTGCAACGTCATACACAAGCGTCATCCCTGCATCGCGGGGCGACATGCGAAACAGGGAATAAAAGATTTCCCGAGTCCAGTGCGTCAGGCACTGACGATTTGCCCATGCATAGTTCGCCGATGCCTTCATCGCTGAAAAATATGCCTGCGATTCGCTACTCGAAAACGGCGCGCATGCGAGTTCGCGATCCGGAAGAGTTATGCCGTATTTCTGGGCAGCCCTGCCCATGACCTCCAGAAAATCAGTACAGACCTGATGGCCGAAGCCGCGCGAGCCGGTATGAATCATAACCGTTATCTGGTTCGGAAAAATGCCGAGAACGCCCGCTGCAGATTCATCGAAGATCTCATCAACATACTGCACTTCGATAAAGTGGTTTCCGGAGCCGAGTGTTCCCTGCTGTGCCTTTCCGCGCTCATAAGCCTTCGCACTGATGACTGACGGATCAGCGCCATCCATGCATCCACCCGACTCGCAGTGTTCCAGGTCCGCACGTTCGCCGTAGCCCTGCTCAACCGCCCATCGCGCCCCTTTGAGCAGAATCTGTTCGCGATCACTTTCGCCGAGCCGTATGCGACCTTTGGAGCCGACTCCGGATGGAATGGATGTATAGAGAGACTCTACCAGTTCCCTCATCTTCGGCATGATATCTGGTTTCGTCAGATTGCTTTTCAGCAGACGGACCCCGCAGTTAATATCATACCCCACCCCGCCCGGAGAAATGATGCCTTCATTCAGATCAAATGCAGCAACTCCCCCAATCGGGAACCCATATCCCTGATGCACATCGGACATCGCGATGGAATTGCCGACGATCCCCGGCAGCGTTGCCACATTGGCGACCTGTTCGATAGAACCCTTTTCAAGATCTCGCTGCAGCACTTCATCAACAAAAATGATACCGTCCGTCCGCATGCCCGGCAGATAGCCTTTCGGCACCAGCAGCCGATTTGCATCAATCCGTTTCAGTTCAGTTGCCATCGTTTCCTGTTCTTCCGCGAGAATACTTCATTCATAAAATCCGGCAGCGAGCCGGTGCGTGAACGGCTTACTGCCGCATACATAATCCGCGTCAGATATCAAAGATAACCTCCGCGTACCAGAGTCCCTCACGCTGCTCCATCAGCAGTTTATGGTAGGTAGCCGCCTTCACGAGCAACCGCTTCTCATGCAACCCCTGAACAAATCGCTCTCCCCATATCACACACGTCAGCGAGCAAGCAGCCTCATCAAGCGACGTTATCTCAATTCGGCTTCCGGCCAGTTCCTCAGTCTCGAACAGAAAAATAAGTTCATTAAGAAAGCAGACAAGCAACCCATCGCATGTGTCGGCTTCAATGCTGAATTTCCGCGATGAGAGGGCCCGCACACCGGAAACATCGGTCATAAGGTGATAGAGAGAGGCTCCGGCATTCGCAAAAAGCTCCCCGAGCGTTGCACCTGAAGCCGCGATGCCAACATCTCCTGAGACATCAATAATGCTGAACGCTTCCATATCGTATCTGTATTCTGGCTGAAGCCTCTCCATGAGTCAAGAAACAGCTGTGTTTCATTGCATCTTCTTCCCGATTTCAGGAAGCCTTAAGCCATCTCCGGAACTTCAAGCAATCAAAATGCTCGCATAAAATATGGCTAATATTCTATTTTTATTGCATTTTAATCAAAAGCTCAGAAATTGGCACGCGTGTTGCTTAAAAAGAAAATGAGGTTCATCCTCAGACACTAAACCACAGATGGAGGAATCACCGTGAAAAAGATTATCACCGCAGTCGTCGCCGCAGGCATCACCCTTTCTCTTGCCGTTGCACCGGCACTCGCAGCAGGTACCGACAGCCCGGGAATTGACCAGCGTCAAGTGAACCAACAGAAGCGCATTGATCAGGGGGTGCAGAGCGGGCAGCTTACCGAAAAAGAGGCCAAAAAGCTGAACAGACAGCAGGATCGAATCAATAAGAAAGAAACAAAGATGAAAGAAAACGGCAAGCTAACTAAGAAAGAGCGTGCAAAGCTCAAGAAGAAACAGGATCAGGCCAGCAAGAAGATTTACAAGGAGAAGAACGACAAGCAGACCACTGCACCGGCTCCCGCTCCGATCATCAGATAAATACAGAAGGGGCTGCGGTGCTCCGCAGCCCCTTCTGTCATCTTGATACTTATTCAAGAAATAACGTAGCCGATAATAACAAGTGCAATACAAATGACCGGAAGCCAGCTCATATAGATCGAACCTCGGTATTCCCCCCGCTCATAGCGCTGCTTTGCCAGTGTCCGGCCGACCGCAAAGACAAGCGGGTAACTGAGCAGACCACTGCCGATGAGCAACATACCGAGAGACTTTTCGGTATTCCTCGCTAAGATTGGATTGTCGGGGAAAAGCAGAAAAAATACTACAATAAGCGGCAGGGAAAGAATATATTTATTGATTTTGAGGCTGTATTCTGCAAGTTTCTTTTCTGAAGACTCTTCGGGCATGCGCATTGATTGGTTCATGTCTATTCTCCTGCTCACTTAAAGATAACTGAATATTCTACCATTTCTGCACCCGAACCCGCCGTCCTGATGTGCTGAGAGGCTTCTCTCAGCTATAATCTCTCATGGATGGAATGCACTCAGCGTGCCGATTGAAAAGGAAAGAACATGCAGACATTTGCCGTCAGTGAGGAAAAGAACCGTTGGCTTCGGGAACAGATGGAGGCGCTGGACATCAGGGAGGCGGATATTGAGGAAAAATTTGTCCGATCCTCGGGCAAAGGCGGTCAAAAAGTAAACAAGACGTCTTCGTGCGTATACCTGCTGCACAGACCAACGGGGCTTGAGGTCAAGTGCATGAAAGATCGAAGTCAGTCGATAAACCGTTTCCTGGCGCGGCGCGAACTCCTTGAAAAGATAAAGAAGCTGCGCGGACTGCCGACTGCTGATGATCTTGAACGCGAGAAGATTCGCAAACAGAAGCAAAAAAAAAGGCACAGACAGCGCTCTGTCAGCGCAAGTTCAAAGGCCAGCCCGTGAGCAGTGGGGATGATGAAGCAATTTTTCTTTCAAACCCTGCCGTGATACAATGAGCGCATTCCGCTGAACATAATAAAGGCGCATCCGTGTTCTTTCATGGGAGTACACAAGAAGCAGGGGTTGAAGTATTCTATGGAGATGGACGAGAAAGCTCTGTTTGCGTATTCCGATCATCCCGAACACCCATTCCGAACACTCCGCAAAAGTGTTCGGCTTCTATCGGAATCACTGTTCGGCTTCATCGGAATACGCTCTCTACAAGAATCTTATGAAACAAGCTGCCGTGGTTTGTGAAGCAGGCGGTATTTCCGGGCCACGCATTGGAGACTTGAGCCCGTTAAGAAGGCCGCAAAGACAGTCAAGGCACACATAGACAACATTGTGACCTGCTCGCGCGTCATCGCATCACCAACGCTTTGGGCGAGGCGAACAACGGCAAGATCGAGAAGATCAAGAGAATGGCCTGTGGGTTCCGCAATCCTTCCCATTATCGGACTGCCATCTGCTTTCACTGCGGCGGCCTCGATCTGCTGCCCAAGCCACCGACAAATTCAACGTCATCTTTC
>DATIKF010000332.1:0-1667 GCA_035477855.1 Dissulfurispiraceae bacterium | reverse complement strand
AAGCCTATGACAACGCGTTTGAGGAAGCCGTGGGCGGCGGATTCGGAGCGCTCAGGCTTCGCACCTGCTATGAAGATGATGAGGACCCGGACGACGAGCGCCAGCGCATAAAGATAGAGCCTATCTATGACGCGGATAGTTCCGTATTCTTTGACCTTGACGCCAAGCGCCAGGATAAAGCGGACGCAAGGTGCTGCTTTGTACTCTACTCTATGACGCCCGAAGCGTACGAGGAAATGTATAATGATAGCCCGTCCTCGGTTATGAAAGAGGTAGAGCAGGCCGAGTTTGACTGGTACACGCCAGATATGGTATTTGTCGCGGAGTACTACGAGATAGACGATCAGAGCGACTACGCCATAACCTTTACAAGCGTTGCGACCGGCGACGAAGTGAAGTACAGGCAGTCCGAGCTCGAAGATGACGAAAAGCTTTCGGGTGAGCTTGACCCTGAACTTAGCATTTTGGCCGAGCTTGAAGCGACCGGGTACAAAGAGACGCGCCGCAAGAAGGTAAAGGCCAAGAAGGTTCACAAGTACATTCTGTCCGGCAACCGCATCCTTGAAGATTGCGGACTAATCGCTGGCAAGTGTATACCTGTTGTACCCGTCTACGGCAAGCGCTGGTTCGTGGACAATATCGAACGGTGCATGGGCCACGTACGGCTTGCCAAGGACGCGCAGCGCTTAAAAAATATGCAACTATCCAAGCTTGCGGAGCTGTCCGCGCTGTCGAGTACGGAAAAGCCTATCTTTAATCCCGAGCAGATGGCCGGGCACGCGCAGATGTGGAGCGAGGACAATCTCAAAAACTATCCTTACTTGCTTGTCAACGCTATCACCGGCGCGGACGGAAACCCGATGCCCGCAGGCCCGTTGTCGTATACAAAGCCCCCGCAGATTGCGCCCGCCATGGCCGCGCTCTTACAGTTAACCGAGGTAGACATGCAGTCTATACTCGGCAATCAGGGCGAAGCGGATAAGATGGTAAGCAATATCAGCGGCAAAGCCGTTGAGATGATACAGACGCGCATGGACATGCAGACGTTCATTTACGTGTCCAACTTTGCCAAGTCAATACGCCGGGTTGGTGAAATATGGCTGTCGATGGCGAAGGATGTATACGTCGAGTCTGGCCGCACGATGAAAACGATATCACCAGCAGACGATACCGGCAAGGTCGAGCTGATGCGCCCGAACGCGGACGAGTCCGGGGCCGTGGTGTACGAGAATGACCTATCCCGCGCCAGCTTCGACGTAGCCGTAGACGTTGGCCCGTCAAGCGCATCGAGGCGCGAGGCTACCGTCCGCAGCTTGATCGGACTCATGCAGGTATCGGCGAACGATCCAGAGACCATGCAGGTATTGCAGGCAATGGCGATCATGAACATGACCGGCGAAGGTATACAGGACGTGCGCGACTTCTTCCGAAAGAAACTTGTACGTATGGGTGCAGTTGAACCGACCGAGGAAGAGGCCCAGATGCTTGCAGCAGCATCACAGGAAAAGACCCCTCAGGACAAGGCCCTCGAAGCCATGGCCGAGGAAGCACAAGCCAAGGCGACGAAGGCGCGGACGGAAGTGCTCGAAACCGTGGCTAACGTGGAATTGAAGAAAGCGCAGACCCTTGAGACCGAGGCCAGCATGAAGCTCAAAGAAGCTCAGGCC
>DATIKF010000331.1:0-28795 GCA_035477855.1 Dissulfurispiraceae bacterium | reverse complement strand
TCAGCTCAGCCGCGTAATACGTGAAACGCTCTTTGAGCGGAAAACGCTGATTGATATACTGACGCTCAGGTCAGACAGGCTCCTCGCTGCACATGAACATGGCCTACAGGGCGCGCTATTTTAACCGGACAGTAGTGATGTAAGCTGAAAAAAGTGGACACCAAAGTATCGGGCAAAATAACTGAGACTGAGGTGGAGCAATGGAGAGAATTCCGGGAGGACGTTACACGAAGGAATTTCGGCTGGAGGCGGTCGATTTGATTATAGAAGGGAAATGGTCGGCAGCGGAGGTGAGTTGTCGGCTGATTATCTCTGATAACACCCTGCCGATCTGTCCGAAATGTTCTGGGCAAGAGCGAATATCTGAATACAGCCATTCTGGTTCTGCTCGCTTGCCTTGAGGGTGAGTATCATTTCATCTTTCAGAAGCGCGGTCCGAATGTCCGGCAGAGTGGGGAAGTATCGTTCCCGGGAGGTGCGTTTCAGCCTGAGGACGGTTCTCTTCAATGGACGGCGATTCGGGAAACGATTGAGGAAATGGGGATTTCCACCGAAAAACTGAACGTTATCGGGCAGTTGGATACGATGATTGCGCCGCTTGGCGCTACGATTGATGCATTCGTCGGCGTGGCAGACATTCAGAGCCTTGAGGAGCTCAGGCCGAATGCCGATGAAGTTGCAGAAATTTTCAGTGTTCCCGTATCTTTTTTTGAAACACACGAACCTCAAAGATATCAGGCGGCGCTCAGGGTGTATCCGACTGTCCTTGACGAAGAGACGGGGGAAGAGGAAGTTCTCTTCCCAGCCCGTGATTTGGGGCTGCCGGAGCGATACTCCAAACCATGGGGGAATCTGACGCATACAATACTCGTATACCGGACCGGACATGAGATGATCTGGGGTGTTACTGCCCGGTTCGTGGCAGACGTCGTGAGCAAACTCAGACCGTATCCGCACCCGGCTGCAAGAACAGCATCAGACCTGAATCAATAACATGCCCATCTGCAATTTTGCATTTCCTTGGCATGGCATCAGCAATCTCAACCCCAAGCGTAACGTCTTCAAGCCTGTTCGATTCGCTGAACAGCTTTTTCTCAGCACGGAGCCGTCATATATAGAGCGGATAGGGAGGATAGAGAACCGGGACTTTCAAGTTGCTGCACCACAGGGGAGAATAGCATGCACGCGTCCTCTCTTCTGAGCAAGGTCAGTCGCCATAGCAAACGCTGGGTGCAAAGAGTAAAATAAAAAAGAGCGGTGAGTAAGCCGATTTTTTCATAAAGCAGTGCCCTCCCGTGCCACTTTTGTTTAGACGTTTTGCATCTGAGCAGGTTTAAGAGCAAGGGATGGCTTTTTGTCCAGCGGGTAACATATCTGCATACAGGAGGGTCATATGGGTTTTTTTGCATTCGTTGGTTTTATCGTCACAGCTGTCCTGATGGTCATGATTTTCAGAAAGGCGGGCTATTCCGGAATGCAGCTTATTCTTTGCTTTGTTCCGGGAGTGAACTTTATTGTATTTATCTGGTTTGCGATCACTGAATGGCCGATTCAGCGCGAGTTGAGGGAGCTCAGGAGCTTTAACGTGACCCCTGGGGACCGGAGTTCAGCATGAGAAGAAGGGAGCATACATGCGGACAATGCAGATAAGCAGACGGGCGGTTCTGGCGTTGGTTGCCGCGGCTATTTTATGCTTCTGGACAGAGAGAGTAGATGCTGCATATAAGATTGTCCTGAAGAATGGCACAGAATTCATCGTCGAAGCATACGAAAAGTCGGGAAATCAAATACGGGCAGAGTATGACGGCGGCATTATCGGCATCAGCCAGTCGGATGTGCGTTCCATTCAGCGGGTGGAACGTTCCCGAAAACAGGTCGAAACGCCTGCCGAACCGGCACCCGGCATCAAGCCTGCGCGGAAGCAAAGACCGCAGCAGCAGGATGCTGAGCAGATAAGGAGTGATGCTGCTGCAGCAAAGCGAGGCATGGTGCAGGATCGTATCAATGAAATCACCATCAGAATAGAGGCGCTGGAAAAAACGAAGTTTCAGGCGGAAGATGAAATCTCCAAGGTGCGGGAGAGAATGAGTGTATTGCAAGCGGAAGGAAAACGAAAGGCAGTTATGAACGGCAAGGATCCGCTTGTTCGATGGAAGGATTTTCTTTTGCCGGAGGAGTACGTCTGGGTGAATGAAAAAACCGTTCTCATTGCGGAGCTGGAGCGGAATTCCAAACAGTGTGAGGAAGATCTTGCGCCGCTCTACGAAGAACGCACGTATTATGAAAAGCGTCTTCAGGAAGAACAGTAATCATAGTGTGATGCACTCCGGAGGAGGACTCAGTGAAAGCAATGCCGCATGCAGACGTTCAAGCCGGCATGACAGACTCTTTCAGCCTTGCATCCCATGCATAATGATAAGAAGGCTGCAGGAATTGCCTTGCATGTTGTCAGAGGCAATGCTGTCTGAGCAGAAAATTCTTCATGAGATTATTTTGCGCACCGTCGGAGTTGAGTTCTCCTGGAGGGAATTCCTGCGGCAGGTGAAGAGCACGCTCCGGGAATGCAGATAATTCAGAAGGACGTTGTCATTATCGGCGCCGGGGCTTCCGGTCTTATGTGCGCGATAGAAGCCGGGAAGCGTGGTCGCAGGGTGCTGATTCTTGATCATGCCGGTCGGCTTGCACAGAAGGTGCGGGTTTCCGGCGGCGGCCGGTGTAATTTTACCAACCTTGATGTTCGGGCCGAGCATTATTATTCCTCAAATCCTCACTTCTGCAAGTCTGCTCTTGCACGTTATGTGCCTGACGACTTCATGGCTTTTCTCAGGAAGCACAAGATAGCTTTTGCTGAAAAAGAGGCGGGACAGCTTTTTTGTCTCCGAAGTTCATCCCTGGTTGTTCATGCACTTCAGAAGGAATGCATGAAGTTCGCAGCAGATATCCTGTTGGGTCATCCGGTGAAATCGATTGCACGGCCTGAGACTTTTGAGGTGACGACGAAGGATGCGACATATCGGGCTGAATCACTTGTCATTGCAACGGGCGGGCTTTCCTATCCCGCGCTCGGGGCAACGGATTTCGGACTCAGGGTAGCGCGGCAATTCGGCCTTAACGTAGTGCCGTTAACTCCCGCGCTGGTCCCGCTGCTTTTTTCAGGGCAGGATGCGAAGCGTTTTGCGGGGTTAAGCGGCATTTCGCTTGACGTTGTGGTCACCTGCCTCAATTGCCGGTTTCGCGGCAATCTGCTCTTTACGCACAAGGGGCTGAGCGGTCCCTCTGTTTTGCAAATTTCGACTGTCTGGCGGGCAGGTGAAGAGATAGCTGTCAATCTGCTCCCTGATTCGGATATTCTTGACGTACTCATGAAGCATCACCGGAACGCGATAGAGTTGCACAATCTGATCGCCTGGTTTCTTCCGAAGCGTTTC
This sequence comes from Dissulfurispiraceae bacterium, assembly GCA_035477855.1. GTDB lineage: Bacteria > Nitrospirota > Thermodesulfovibrionia > Thermodesulfovibrionales > Dissulfurispiraceae > JAAYUK01. Next base: position 25,367 of record DATIKF010000331.1, on the reverse strand, counting down.
AGTCAGGTGTGGTGTAAAGCACATGCTCCGTCTCGGCCGCTGAATACATACACGGATAAAGAACTGAAGTCGATTGCCGGAATGCTTCATGAGTGGACGATAATGCCGGCCGGAACCGAGGGGTATATAAAAGCCGAGGTTACTGCGGGAGGCGTCGATACTGCTGAACTCTCATCGAAGACCATGGAGGCGAAAAAAATACCGGGACTTTATTTTATCGGAGAAGTGGTCGATGTGACCGGACAGCTCGGCGGCTACAACCTCCATTGGGCATGGGCTTCGGGTTTCGCTGCAGGGCAGGTTGCCTGAAAAAAAAGGCCGGCTCAGTTTGACGTGAGCCGGCAAGGTATGGAGAAAGGAGAGCAGTTTCCTGTTACTGTTTCAGGAAAAACGCTCCCACACCGGTAATCATTCTACTTATTGAAACTTGTCTTCCAGAAGCTGTGCAATATGCTTCGCTTTTGCTTTCGACTTTGCTTTGTCCAGTCCGCCGGCAATCTGAATGAGACAGCCCGGGCACTCGACAGAAACATACTCGGCCGCGGTGTCTTCGATATTCTTCAGCTTCCTTTTGAGCATGTGCATCGAGAGTGTCGGCTGTTTTACCGTATACGAACCGCCCATTCCGCAACAGGTGTCGCATTCAAACATCTCTTTGAGCTCATATCCGCAGGCAGTCAGCGCTTCGCGCGGCTCTTTATAAATGCCGACATGGCGTTTTGCGTGGCAGGAGTCGTGATAGGTCACCGTCCCGAGCTTTTCGCCATCTTTTGGGGTGAGACGCTTTTCATCGATCAGTTTCTTCACGAGCTCTGAAAAAACATACATTTTCTCAGACAGTTTCTTTGCATCGGCAGCCAGTGCGTCTCTCTTTTCGTCCTTGAGCGTATGCGCCCATTCGCCCTTCAGCGCAGTCGCGCACGATGCGCATGCAGTAACGATGTATTGGACATCCGTTCCCGAGAGTGCCTTAATGTTATGGGCTGCAGCATCAGCCGCCATATCAAAGGCTCCGGTTCCCCAGTGCGGTATGCCGCAACATGACTGTGCTTCAGGGAAAACGACCTCGATGCCAGCCTTGTTCAGAACTTTAACCACAGACTCGCCGATTTCAGGGAACACGAAGTCGATTGCGCAGCCTGCAAAGAATGCCGCCTTGACTCTGCCCTTCGGCTGCTTGATCTTTTTGAATTTGTCTCGGAACGCCTCTTTCGCAACGGTCGGAAGGCTCCGGTGTTCGGCAAGGCCGGACAAGAACATCGGCAGATGGCGGATGTAGCCGTCTTTCGCAAACAGCTTCTGCCCGAGGTATGCGGCGCGAAGCATTGTATGAAATACCGGACGGTTATTGATGACTGAAAGAGCGGTCTTCTGAATGAAGGGCAAGCCCTGCTTTGAAGCGAGCCTGCGTCTGATTTCGAGGATGAGCCCCGGAATGTCGATGCCGCCCGGGCAGATCTCCTTGCATTTTCCGCACTGGATGCAAAGGCCCTGCATATCCTGGGAGGTCTTCAGTTCGTTGAACCATGCGGTCAGGATTGTGCCGATGCCGCCGGTGTAGACGTGGCCGAAAACATGGCCCCCGACGAGGCGATACACCGGGCAGACGTTCAGGCACGAAGCGCAGCGGATACAGTTGAAGGTCTGTTTGAACTTCTCATCCCTTGCCATGTCCGACCGTTTGTTGTCCATAAGAACGATATGAAGATCCTTCATCGTTCCGTCATCATTCGGGGTCGGGCCGGTTATGAAGGTCACATAGCTGGTAATCAGCTGGCTCGTCGCGCTTTTCGGCAGTGCGGTCAGAATCGGAGCTGCATCAGCATAGGACGGAACAAGTTTTTCAAGGCCGACGAGTGCTAAATGAATCTTCGGGAGCGTGGTTACAAGACGAGCGTTCCCCTCATTCGTGACCAGAACTATTGAGCCGGTCTCCGCAATCGCAATATTGCCGCCTGAAATGCCCATTTCTGCCTGGAAATACTTCTCGCGGAGTTCTTTGCGGGCGACTTTCACCAGACGCGGGATTTCGTTGGTGAGGCGCTCGTTGACTTCTTTGCTGAAGAGGTCGGAAACTTCTTCTTTCGTCATATGAATTGCCGGCATAACCATATGAGACGGCTTCTGTCCGGCAAGCTGGATGATCCACTCGCCGAGGTCTGTTTCCTCGGCCTTTATGCCGTGCTTGGCAAGGTGTTCATTCAGATGAATCTCTTCGGAAGCCATGGACTTCGACTTGACTATCATCTTGACACCGGCATCTTTCGCAACTTTTGTAATGTATTCCTTGACTTCCTCGGGGCTGCGAGCAATAATGACCTTCGCGCCGCGGGCCTCAGCATTTTTCTTGAAGGTGGCAGCGACCTCTTCCAGGTTGTCAGCTACATAGCCCCTGGCAGCCTTAATCTGGGATCTGATTCCCTCGAAATCGACTCCTTGGTAAGCTTTAACACGGGATACGGCATACGCTTCCGAGAAGCGGCCGAGTGCGCCGGTAAGATTCGAGTTTTCAACGGCTTTGTCGATGGCAGCATGAATGTCCTGGGTGGCTTCGTGGCTCATTAGTTCAAACCTCCTAATTCATCAACACTTACTATGACAAGTCGCTCGGGACCGTGAACGCCGATGGTGAGAACCCTCTCAATATCAGCTGTCCGGCTCGGACCGGTAATCAGGGATAGAAAACCGGCCTGATTCGGATGCATTTTGGTCATGAGCGACGGCAAATCGGCAAGAATCTTGTCGGTCGCAACGATAGCGATATGAATCCAGGAGAGCGACGATGCAAGCCTCTGCTCGACTGCCGTCTGGTCGCCCGCAAGCGTTCCGGTGTTGGCAATCCCCCAATCCATTTGAGTGATTCCAATGTGGGCTTCCTTTGCGAGCTTGCGATCAAACTCGAACTTCAGCCCCGGAAATTGTGAGGTCAGCGGAGCCTTGTCAACCCCTTTCAGGAACGGACAGTCTGCCCAGACAGCATACTTGCCCGGTGCTTCGCTAATCCCTTCTTTCTTTAACTGCTCAACAATAAAGTTGAGCGCTTCTGCCTTGGTGCCAAAACGGTACACCTCTGCGCTCACTGCCTCTGCCCTTGTCTTGAAGCTTTCAAACATGGGGGCTCCCTCCTCCATATAATGAGACACCTCAAGGTGCCTCCTTCATTCATATTGCGGTTATACCGCAATATGAATGAATTTTAAACATCCTGGAAAATTAAGGAAAGAAAATAACAGTGAACAGCATGTTGACGGCATGAACGGTCGCTGACAGGCGGCAGGTTTTCAAGAGAACCGCAACAACAAATAGCGTTCGCAATAAAATGTTCCAAATCAATGACATAGCACATCTTAGCACGACGAGTGGCAGAAATTCTGAGCTGAACGGTCGAAAAACGGAGATAGACGGCAAATTAGCATGAACGATTAAACTTATTGGTCCGGCGCGTTTTGATCTATACTTGCTATGCGGCAGGCAAGACAGAGGCTTCTGCCGGTATTCAGCCGGTTTCAACCCGCATGTGCGCCCTGTTCGTGACTCTCCGGCAAACAAAAGCGCTATAATTCATAGTCCGATCCCAGTATGCAGGATTCAGCTTAGCGTGAATCCAAGATTACTAACAGTATGATTTCAAATGGTTATCTTGACTGAGATCCTGAGTTTTTGCATTCCTTCTGTCATTCTGGCGATGAGAATCAGCATTCAGGAACGGTAAATGTTATTTTTGTGCCCTGTCCGGGAGTGCTCTCGATTGCCAGACCATGCTCGGGGCCGTAAATTGCGACCAGACGGGCGTTCACATTCTGGAGAGCCATGCCGGCGCCGGCGCGACCGCCTTCTCCAGCCTGGTCCAGGGGCTCAATAAACAGCACTTCAACCTGTTTCTGCGTCATTCCGACACCGTCATCCTGCACAAAAATGCGAACGAGTGCTCCCTCCCTGTGTGCCCCTATGACGACTTTCCCCCCTTGTTCTTTCGGGAGAATTCCATGGCGCAGCGCATTTTCGACCAGGGGCTGCAGGATGAGCGGAGGAACCCTGCATTCAAGAGCTGCCGGATCAATGTCATATGTGACATGGAGCCGCTCTTCAAAACGCGCGCGTTCTATGCCGATATAGTCATCGCAGTGTTCAAGTTCTTTCGATAACGGCACTCGCTCTCTCTCCGGTTTAATATTCTTTCGGAAAAAATCAGCCAGCTTCATGAGCAGTTCTGTTGCAACATCGGGAGCTGTCCGCGTGTAGTGGATGATAGTGGTGATTGCGTTAAACAGGAAGTGAGGGTTAATCTGAGCCTGAAGCATTTTGATTTCTGCTTCTTTGCGCAGTTTTTTCTGGCGTTCACTTTCGAGAGTTGCCATTTCGGCTTCTTTTTTCGCGGTAACGTCGCGAACGATAGAAACGATACACCGTTCGCCTGCTATATCGAGGATCTCTCCGGAACGTTCGACTGTTTTTATTTCGCCGGACTTCATGCGGTATTGCAGTTCATTTTTTTCGACACGGCCTTTCTGCAGGAACTGCGAATCGATTTCGTACCGCTGCTCGGGATTCACGTAGATGCCGATATCAAGCGATGTTCTCCCGATTACCTCTTCACGCGCATAGCCTGTCGTTTTTATAAATGCATCATTGACGTCAACATAGGTGCCGTCAGAAAGACGAAGAATTGCAATCCAGTCAGGGCTGAAGCGGAATATCTTTTCAAACTTTTCTTCGGATTTGCGCAGCGAGGATTCCGTCTTTTTCCGGCGTTCGATGTTCACCAGGAGTGCAATAAGCATGCCGGACAGTGCAAGAATGATAGCGGCAACAGCAAGAACTTTCCCCCGGTGTTCTTCGTAAAAGGAGACAGGGCGGTTGATGACGACACTTCCTTCCGGAAGATTTCCCTGACGGATGGAAAAACGGCTTAGTTGTTCGTAATCAAACATATAACGATTGGGGCTTTCCTTGACAACCGGGATAGAACGCACCTTTTCACCATCGAGAATCCGGAGCGCCATTTCAGCGGCCAATTTGCCCTGATTTGCGCCGCTTGTAAGCATGCCGCCGACAATTCCTTTTCCGAGAAAAAAATCCCACACCCCGTACATGGGCACGCGGGATGCTTTTGCGACGAGAGATATACTGTCATCATAGACAAAGACCCTTCCCGAACGATCTTTATTAAACGTCATCAGAAGAATAATATCGCCCCTGTTCAGCAATGAAACGCGTTTCAGAAGATCTTCCATGTCGAGATCTTCAAAATAAACCACGCTGACCTTGCGTTCAAACTCGGGCATTACTTCGTTCAGGATCTTTTTGTTCGCAATTCCTGTCACAGAGCGATCGTTGATAATGACAATCCGGTATGTATCAGGATGCAATGCCAGAGCCGTTCGAAGAGTGCTTCTGATATCGTACGCCTCAACAACGCCTGTGTACGTGTCCCGTTTTTTTTCGATGATTGATGCATCGAAGAAGTTGACGCCGCAAAACACAACCGGAACATCCCTAAAGAGCGCTTCATGCTGTTTCAGCATGAAATTATAGGCATCATCGTCCGAGACAATAATGACATCGAGTGCCATGGATGAGTATTTCTGCCGGAAGAAATCTGCGAACATACTAAAGTGGCGATTATCGGAATGATGTTTGGTATCCATATATTCCGTGTGTACTTCAAGCTGCGACCCGCGCGTTTTCAAAACGGCATTGATTCCTTCGTCTTCACTGTCTGTCCACTTCAGCCCTTTATGGTATGAATGGAGGATGAGAACACGCTTTTTGGAATCAACGGGCCCTGCTGCAAAGGACACCGTGAATGAAAGGGAGAGGAGCATGACGAGACAGGAGCAGAGGATGGCGAGCGAATTTCGGCGCAGCATGTCTTTTTTAATCCCTCCTGAACAGCTCGCGCGGCAAGTTCCGCAAATAAAGCTAATTCCGAATAAATATATTAGCATACTTGTTGCACTATCCTCACCGGATTGTGCATTCTATGCTTATTATTCAGAAAGTCTTTCAGGAGAGATTATGGCAGGAGCATTTACTCATATCATGATCGCAAATGCAGCCAAACGACATCCCGCCGTCACCGACCCGAAGTTGAGGAAGATGCTGAACAAATACGCCGAATTTCTCTGGCTCGGCGCTGTTAGCCCCGATCTGCCGTACCTTTCAATACCGTCCGGTGCTCTCAACTGGGCAGATCTCATGCATTATGAGAAAACGAACGGTATTGTCATCAGCGGCCATCGTGAACTGAAACGGATCTGGCCCGCACACGGAACAGAAGAAGAAATCCTCCTGGTATGGCTTCTCGGTTTTGTCTCGCATCTTGTGGCTGATGCCACGATACATCCAATCGTGGAGTGCATTGCCGGCGAGTATGCGTCACACAAGCCGGAGCACCGTACAGCTGAGATGACGCAGGATTCCCTCCTGTTCAATGCTCAGAACAATGGAAATGATATACGGTATGCCGAGCTCTCATCAGTCATTCAGTTCTGCCGGAAGTCTCCTTACTTTGGCGATGTGATGACGTTCTGGAAGCTGCATGCGCAGAAGGTCTATCCGAAAAACGGCGAGCCTGATCCTCGTCGGTGGTTCACAACGTATGACAAGGCAATTGACGCAGCCGAGGGCGACTCCGGTGTTGTGGCGCTGTTCCGTCACTTGGGACTTGCTAAAAGTTATATCTATCGCACCACGCAGGAGATTCTCGTTGATTATCCTCTTGATTTTCAAAAGTATTACGCCTCGGTGCGTTTGCCGAATGGATTGCCGGGATCGTTTCTCAAGAACGGGTTTGATTATGCGCTGCATAATGTGATTGTTGCATGGAATGCCCTTTTCGCCGGGCTCTCATCAAACCTGCAGGTGGCGACGGTCGTCAGAAACTGGAATCTTGACACGGGGCGCGATATGGGACTGCCGGGGATGCCCGTTACCTATTGGGCATGATGGGCCGAGTCCGCTTTTTTGTCGTTGCATTGCTGTTCGTTGCCGGCGTCTGCTCATGCGCAACCCTTTCTGAACGTCAGCAGGAAGAGTATGGGCTGCTGATATCGGCAGTCTCTTTTTCAGCCGGCAAGGTGTTTGGTGAATATGGTGACACCATTCCTGATAAGTTTGACGCAGCATGGCTTCTTTCCTTGATAAAAGACAAGATACCAGCAGACTATTTTAATGCACTGAGGCGCTACCGCCTCGAGGTTTCAGCAAAAGGAACCTATTACCGATTGCTCGTTTTCCGGGGAAAGGAACTGATTCTCTTTGATTTCAGCTGCACGGAGCAGGTTGACGGTCCCGTACTGCTCAAGCCGCAGGCGTATGACCTAAGTATACTTGATCAGTACGATAGTTGCCGGCTTCCTGTGCAGGCCACGCCCTGAAGAGATGATATTTTCATGACCGGCGTCTACACCCTGCAGGATGAGATTTTACATGGAACAACTTTAATTGGCCCGCCCTATGATATCAAAGGGTTATCTTGAAGTTACTCAGAAGGAATCAATAAACTATGCCAGGCTTTCCAGCGACATGCATACGGGGATCTTCTCATGGGTGAGCAATGAACCGTTCATCTGAAGCCGGAGAAAAAACGAGTTTTGACGGCACGGTCGTGCAGAACAGGGTGCAGGAACCCGAATCCATGTGGTCCGGACTTGAGCGCTGAAACGACGAACTGCGCAAGGTGCTTGCCCGGTGAACGTTGCCGACCGGATGAAACTACAACGCTTCAGAAAGGTATTCTGCAATGAGCATAATTGAGTGCATCGGGAACACGCCGCTGGTCCGGGTTGATAATATCAATCCGAATCCGAAGGTGACGATTTATGCAAAGCTGGAGGGAAACAATCCCGGCGGTTCTATCAAAGACCGAACGGCGCTCTACATGATTGCAGCAGCTGAGCGTGAAGGTCTGCTGACCCGCGACAGGATTATTCTGGAGGCAACCTCCGGGAATACCGGAATCGGTCTTGCCATGGTCGCAGCTGCGAAGCGATACCGATGCAAGCTTGTCATGCCGGGATGTGTCAGCATTGAACGCCGCAAGGTGCTGGAAGCCTTCGGGGCTGAGATAATCATCAGTCCTGCCAACGAAGGCACTGACGGGGCTATCCGTCTTGCTCATCAGATCTATGCCGAAACACCGGATCGTTATTTCATGCCGAATCAGTTTGACAACCCGGCAAATATTCTTGCGCACTATGAAACCACCGGCAAGGAACTTATCGAACAAACGGAAGGGGCGATTACCCATTTCATGGCGGGCATGGGAACCACCGGCACGCTTATGGGGGTCGGTCGCCGGTTGAAAGAATTTAATTCGAGGATTTGCGTCATCGGCGTAGAGCCGGTCAAAGGTCACCGTGTGCAGGGGCTCAAGAATATGGAAGAAGCTATCGTGCCGCAGATTTTCAACCCCGGCGAACTTGACGCACGCCTCATCGTGAACGATGAAGAGGCTTTTGACACAACACGAAAGCTTGCGCTGCAGGAAGGCATCTTTGCCGGCATGTCAAGCGGGGCTGTGATGCACGCTGCAATTCGCACGTCGAGCGAGCTGACAGATGGCGTCATTGCCGTGATTTTTCCTGACCGCGGAGACCGCTATCTGTCTACCGCACTCTTTACCTCGGTTTGCGGCAAATGCCCACCGTAGGGACCGAAGAAGCGGAAAGCGCCGCAGAGCAGAAGTCCGGAGTCGGGGAATGTGGCATTGCAGGAATATAGGAACAGAGATCAGGCAGGTGCAATCAATGCATGAAGTTCATTTTGAAAAAAAAGGGAAGATACTCTATCTCGACAACAATGCCACCACGGCAATTGCTCCCGAGGTGATCGAGGCAATGCAGCCCTATCTGTGGGAGCATTTCGGCAATCCTTCCAGCGCATATGCCATATCACGATGTGTGCGCCGGGCAATCGAAGATGCACGCGGGCAGATAGCGGGCTTTCTTGGTGCAGATGCTGATGAAATTGTTTTCACCAGTTGCGGCACGGAGAGCGACAACGCAGCCCTGAACAGCGCGCTGGAAGAGTATTCTGAGCGCAGGCACGTCATAACAACTGCTGTTGAACACCCTGCGGTACTCAATTTTGCCCGCCGTCTTCAGGGCAAGGGCTATCGAGTGACGTTTATTCCGGTTGATCCTCTCGGACGACTGGACCTTGAGCAGCTGAAGGCAGCGATTGATACTGATACCGCAGTCGTTTCGGTAATGCATGCAAATAACGAAACCGGCGTACTCTTTCCCATTGATGAGATTGGGGCTTTCTGCCGCGAACGCGGGGTGCTGTTCCATACCGATGCCGTGCAGTCGATTGGCAAGGTGCCGATCAATCTGAAAAAGCTTCGTGTCGACATGCTCTCGCTTTCAGGCCATAAATTGCACGCCCCGAAGGGAATAGGAGTTCTTTATGTCAGGAAAGGAGTGTCATTTACGCCTTATGTTATCGGCGGACATCAGGAAGACGGACACCGGGCCGGTACAGAAAACGTTGCATCCATTGTAGGACTCGGCCGTGCGTGTGCGCTCGCAAGCAAGCAGACTGCAGTGGCTGCCCTGCGGGATCGTCTTGAGCGTGGACTGCTCGAGAGATGCGCCGAGACACGGGTGAATGGAGACCGTGAGCGGCGACTGCCGAATACAACGAATATCAGCTTTGGTTATATTGAGGGAGAGGCAATCCTGATGAAGCTTGACGCTGCCGGCATTTGTGCCTCGTCGGGGTCGGCATGTTCTTCAGGGGCAGACGGTCCGAGTCATGTGCTGCAAGCGATGGCGGTGCCGCCGGAATACATCCGAGGGTCCATCCGGTTTTCGCTCAGCAGCTACACAACGGCTGATGAGATTGATCAGGCTCTTGCGATTATACCCCTCATCATTACGGACCTCCGGCAGCTCTCGCCGTGGACGCTGGAGCGGGGGAGCTCCTGCTGGGGAAAATCAACGGACTGACGCATCTCACCTGCGCTTGCGAACGGAGCGGAATTTTCGGTGATTTCTTATTGTTCAACGCCTCATATCCACGAAAGCTGCATCGATTGATGAGCGCCTGCAGAGTCCTGCAGCAGGCAACAAGCAGATGGTATACTATCTTATAAACTATTGAACGCAAATGATGAACGCATTCAGATAAATTTGGAGGCTGAGCTGTAATGCAAAGAATCTCCGGTTCCATCACAATCACGATCAGCGTTCTGATTGCTCTCGTATTGGCACTTCCGGCGTTTGCGAAGGTTGATCAGGCGGATAGCATCGTCGTAATCAAAAGCAAGCGTGTCATGATGCTTATGCAGAACGGCGAGATTCTCAAATCGTACCGCATTGCACTTGGCGGGAATCCGTCCGGGCATAAAGTCAAGGCAGGTGACAAAAAGACCCCTGAAGGCTTATATACTATCGATTCCCGCAATCCGAACAGTGCGTTTCACCTTTCATTGCGGATATCGTATCCGAGCCGGGATGATCTGCAGCGGGCTGAGGAGCTCGGAGTTTCTCCGGGCGGTAGCATTATGATTCATGGCCTGAAGCCTCAGTTTGCGCGTCTCGGCAAACTGCATCGTGAAAAAGACTGGACCGAAGGCTGCATTGCCGTTACAGACAAAGAGATCCAGGAAATCTGGCGTCTTGTGCCGGACGGCACGCCGATAGTTATAAAACCGTAAAGCCGGTTATCAGTGATGAGTTTGCGGCAAGCCGCGAATGAAACCGCATGAAAAGCGGTATTGGCCCCTGCCTGATAAACACTCCTGCCGGTATGCTCATGAAAATTACGGCAAAACAGTTTTCTTTTCTGATTGATTCCTGCTCATAACCGACTGCCTTTTTCCTAATTGACCAGATCAAAAAGACTCCGGGCCCGCTCGGGATCGATCACGTTCAGATGAAGATATTCAACCATTGCAGCGTTATCGTCACCGTTCAGGAAGTGCGCAATGCCCAGATTATATCTGGTTTGCGGGTTTTTCGGTTCAATGGCTGCAGCCTTTTTCAAAGCAGACACCGCATAAGAATACTCTCCGAGGATCAGATACGCGGCTCCAAGTTTTATGAGAGTAGCGACCGACTGAGACTGCAGTCTCAGCGCGCTTTCATAGGCATTTACAGCTTCCCGGTACCGTCCGGCCCGATATGCAGCAAGTCCGAGATTGATATGGCCATCGAATTTTCCCGGGTCGAGCCGAATTGCATGACGGTATGCATCAACCGCCTGACCATAAAGCCGCGATGCATCGTACGCCTTCCCGAGAGACATATAGGCTTCAGGATTTCCCGGCTGCGCATTCACTTGGTTCTGAGCCTGCATGACCTCCGGGGGAACCGGACGGATACTCGAACGATCAGCACTGCCCGTCTGTTCCAGCAACTCAATCTGCCGGCGCTTTTTTTGCAGGCGACGGTACTGCTCATAGTGGTCAAAGAGCCTGCTCAGGGGGACAACCAGCGTTGTCCGCGAAATGCGGTCAACAGTCGCAATCCCGAGGGCGGCTCCCCGTTCATTCAGAACCGGGCCGCCGGCAAGAGCCTCTGAAATGAATGTCGAACTTGCAATGGTCTCTGTTTTTATTTTCCGGGGAGTCAGTGCAAGTGTGGTCCGCTTTACCTCCCTGGGCGAAATCCGGCTGAGCAGTACGGCACTTTTCGGCATGTCTTTCTGCTTGAAGGCGATAACGGGGCTGAGACCTTCTGCTGGTATGCGTATCAGCGCGGAATTGGTCTTTTTGTCGCAGAACAGCGTATCAATCATCGGCATATCGGTGCCGTCACTGGTGACGATTCGCAGGGTGTGACGAGCTCCAAGCAGCCATTGCGTAACAATGGTGCAGGTGGTCGCGACAAGGCCGTCGCTGCGGAGAACGGTTCCGCTTGAGGATGCAGCAAGCACTCCATCGGCATCCCTTACTGTTATGACGACCACTGAGTCTTTCGAAGAATCTGCCGCCGAAGAAATGTCGGCTGCAATTCCTGTCAGCAGCACCATGAACAGAACAAGAGCACTATGAGCGCCCGTGCCGAGCAATCGTCGGTGCCAGGGAGCTTTCGCAGTGAAGGAAGTTTGCATAACTTTGTATTATAAAACGTACAGACTGTGGATTGCACTCGCGCGGAGGATTAATGTTTCTGGAGAATCAAAGCACATGACGCTCATCCGGAAAGTCGCGAAGGCGCTGGTTATTTTCGTCATCTGTCTTTCATTTCTCGGTATCGGTGCTATTGTCAGCATAGTTTTTCGCCCGCTGCCGCGGTTTCGCTCCGGAGTTCGTGCCCGCTGCACACAACTATGGGCAACCCTCGTCTCAGCAGTTCTCGGTATCAGGATCGTTCAATGCGGTGAGGTATGGCCGCTCGTTCAAAATGAGGCATATTTTATAGTGAGCAATCATGTCAGTTATGTGGATATCATTGTTCTTGCTTCTGTCCGGCCGGTCGCGTTTCTTTCAAAGCAAGACGTGAAGGACTGGCCGATTCTTGGCCGACTTGCATCCTTTGCGGGCACCGTCTTCGTCAATCGGCATTCCCGGCGTGCAGCACTACCTGCAATGCAGGAGATAGAGGAACGGATTGTTCATGACGTCAGCGTCGTCGTCTTCCCTGAAGGAACGACATCGGATGGTCTCCGGCTTCTTGAGTTCAAAAGCACGTTCTTTGATCTTCCTGTCAGGGCGCGCCTGCCGGTGCTGCCTGTGGCACTGCGCTATATGAGCGTTGACGGTCGAACTGTTCCCGCAGATGTTGTTCCTCCGGTTGCCTGGTTCGGCGACGTCCCGCTTGCGCCGAATGTCTGGCAACTGTTCGGCATGCATGAGCTTGTAGTGCGGGTGGTAGCTGCTTCGCCCCTCCGTTTTTCAGAAGATGCCGACAGTGATCGCAAGAGACTCGCACAGGAGGCTCGTGCGCGGGTTGCCGAGGCATACTGGACCCCTGAGGATGCCTGATTGTTTGAAAGCGATTTTATCAGGTATTCTAATATGTTATGCAGTCATATCATATACCGGCAGAAATTTTTCTCACCCGATCATGTTTTCTGAAAGTCATCATAGCAACGCTTCTGTGTATACTGGGCTTTGCATGTCTTGCCGTCTCCACTGAGTCTGAACCTCAAGCAGGCAAGAAAAAACAGGTTCTTGTTCTGAACTCCTACCATAAAGGGTTAAGCTGGACGGACAACATTCTTCGCGGCATTGAATCGGTTTTCCCTGCGCAGGGGATTGACGTTGAGATGGATTTTGAATTCATGGATACCAAGCGTCACTTCAATCCTGCGTACTTTGAACAACTCTATAGAACTTTTAAGATGAAGTACCGGAAGGAGAGCTTTGATGTCATTATTGCGGCAGATAACGATGCATTGGAATTCATCCTCCGGCATCGAAAAGAGCTCTTTCCCGCCACCCCGGTGATCTTTACCGGGATTAATAACTTTACAGACAAATTGATCGAAGGGCATGCGAATATTACGGGTGTCGTCGAGGAAACAGATGTCCGGAGCACCATAGAAAGCGCCTTAAAGCTGCATCCGTATGCGAGGGAATTTGTGGTCGTCACTGACCAGACAACGACCGGTGTTGCCATGAAAAATGAAGTTTTGCGTGTCATGCCGGCTTTTCAGGACCGTGCGCAGTTTGTCTTTTTTGAGGACTTCGACATTCAGGAACTGAAGGTCCGCATCCGCCAGATACCCTATGACAGCATCATCCTCTTGCTCGTCGTCAACCGTGACAAAAGCGGCAACTTTTTTGCATACGAAGAGAGCCTTGCCGTGATCTACAAGGAAGCCACGGTTCCCATTTTCAGTTTCTGGGACTTCTATCTCGGACGCGGCATCGTGGGCGGCATGCTGACGAGCGGCTATGCGCAGGGGCGGACTGCGGGAGAGCTGGCACTGAGGATTCTGCAGGGTGAGGATGTCAGTGCCGTTCCGATCGTCAGGACAAGCCCGAACCGGTATATGTTTGATTACAAGGAAATGCAACGGTTCCGGGTGAGACAGGGGCTGCTGCCGCCTGAGAGCATCGTCATCAATGCTCCTGACACCTTCTATGCGAAGAACAAATCTCTCATATGGGGCATTCTCGCAACCATTGGTTTCCTCTCGGCGATCATTTTCACTCTCCTGATGAATATCAATAAGCGGCGGAAGGTCGAAGAAGCCTTGCGCATATCTGAAGAGAAATATCGCGATCTCTACGATAACGCTCCGGACATGTATCATTCTGTTGATCGAAACGGGATAATCATTGATTGCAATGAAACAGAAGTGCGCATGCTTGGATACTCCCGCGAGGAGCTCATCGGCCGTCCCATTACCGATATTTTTACCCCTGAATCCCGTGAGATGCACGAGCATGCATTCCCGACGATCAAGCAACAGCGCGCAGTGATCGGCCTCGAGCGGAATATCATCCGCAAAGATGGAACAGTTTTCCCGGCCAGTTTGAATGTATTTGTCGAGCTCGACAAGAACGGCACTATGGTAAAGACGCGGACGATTATTCGGGACATGACAGAGCGGAATCGCGTTGAAGAGCAACTCCGTAGTTCCCGTGAGCTTCTCCGCAATCTGTCTGCGCATCTTCAGGCTGTTCGCGAGGAAGAACGACGCCAGATTGCCACGGAGATTCATGACGAACTCGGCCAGATTCTGACCGCTCTGAAGCTGGACCTCTCATGGCTGAAGCGCCGCCTTGCCAAAGAAACGAGCGATCTTGTTACGAGCGTGCATACGATGATTCATCTTGTCGATACGACTATCGAGGTGGTTCAGCGCATCTCGTCTGAGCTGAGACCCGGAGTGCTGGATTACCTTGGACTCATTGCAGCCATAGAATGGCAGGTTGAGGAGTTTCGCAAGCGCACCGGAATAGTGTTTGAACTTTCTGTTATCACTGATGAGCTGCCGCTGGATCAGAAGCGCGCCACAGCGATATTTCGTATTTTTCAGGAGACACTCACAAATGTGATCCGCCACTCAGGAGCCACAAAGGTACAGGTGCATGCAGAGTTGCAGTGCAATACGCTTGCCCTGCAGATTCAGGATAACGGCAAAGGCATTACCGATGCTCAGCTCACCAGTCCGACCTCGTTCGGGATTATCGGAATTCGCGAGCGGGTCCGTTTTTTGGGAGGTGATGTCAAGTTTCTGGGGGTACCGGAGATCGGGACGACAGTGATTGTAAGCATGCCGCTCACGAAGGAAGAGGTGGATCGCCTATGACAAAGATTCTGATAGCTGATGACCATGCGATATTCCGGCATGGATTGCGCCAGATACTTGAAGAGAACCCCGATCTTTCGGTGATCGGCGAGGCGAGCAGTGGTCAGGAGGTGCTCGACAAGGTCTGGAAGCAAGAGTGCGATCTGCTGTTGCTTGATATATCCATGCCCGGGACGAACGGGCTTGAGACATTGAAGCAGCTTAAAACCCACAAGCCGAAGCTCAAAGTGCTCGTGCTGAGCATGTACCCTGAAGAACAGTATGCAATCCGTGCGCTAAAATCCGGCGCCTCCGGCTACATTACCAAGGCAAGTGCTTCTGAAGAGCTTATGGAGGCAATCCGCAAAGTTTCACTGGGCGGCAAGTATGTGAGTGCCTCACTTGCAGAAAGGCTGCTCCTCGATCTTGAGGGCGATACAGATCGGCCGTTCCATGAAGCGCTTTCGAATCGCGAATATCAGGTGCTCTGCATGATTGCGTCCGGCAAGACGGTGAGCGCCATCGCAGAAGATCTCTGCCTGAGCGTCAAGACGGTGAGTACGCACCGTGTCCGCATTCTGGAAAAAATGAAGATGAAAAATAATGCGGAATTGACCAATTACGCGATCAAGCACAAGCTGATTGATCTGACAGACTAGCTTCGTCTGTTTTCAAGCCGCGGGCGGGCGTTCCATGACACACATTTTATTCAGGATTGCCGGGGGGGCTCCCCAGCCCCCCCCCGAGAGCATGCATTTTCCGGTATGTCGAGAGGCAATGCAGCGCTGATTATCTGAGCGCATGGCTTTGTCGCACCGCGTTTTTATTTCTTCTTCACAAAGGCACGGCCAACATCGAACGCCTTCATGTTGGCGGGCAGGATTTTGGCCGGGAGGCGTCGCTCGAGCACTTCTCGCCAGAGTTCGCCGCCAAAAGGCAGCAGTTCGGAGAGCGCTCCAACCAATATCATGTTGACCATGCGGGCATCTCCCAGCGCCTTCGCTTCACTGAAGGCATCAAGCGCAATGACCTGGACCGGCAATGCCCGAAGCCGAACGAGAATATCCTTCGGATAGTCCACCGCTCCGGAGGCAACCGCGACGGGAAGAATTCTCTGCGTATTTGTAATAAACGTGCTGCCTTCGTGAGCAAAATGCATGTAGCGCAAGGTTTCCAGCAATTCAAAAGAGACCACGAAGTCGGCCGTTCCCGGGTCGATAAGGGGAGAATAGACTTTCCCCCCGAATCGGATATGCGAAATGACCGAGCCGCCCCGCTGAGCCATGCCATGCACTTCACTCTGGCGCACATCATAGCCTGCCTTCAGGCATACCCCGGATATCACTTCGCTTGCAAGAAGAATTCCCTGCCCTCCGACACCGCATATCAATATGCTGACCGTTTTATCCATCGATAGCCTCCGTTCTTGTGATCGCCCCGAACTTGCAGAGAACCGCGCACTGCCCGCATCCATAGCAGAGAGATGCATTGATGCAAGAAATGCCTTTCTGTTTTGAACCCTGCGGAATCTGTTCATCAGACCACGGCAACCACTCAATGGCCGGGCAGCCGAGCCTGAGACATGCCTTGCAGCCCTTGCAGTTCTCAGTTCGGGAGATGACGCGGGTTCCGGATGCCAGTGCTTTCATGTCAGGCAGCAGTACGCACGGTGCCTGCGCGATGACAACGGACGGCTCACGCCGGTTCACTTCCAGGCGAATTACGGCTTCAGTTTTTTCGAGATCGTTAGGATTGACCGTCACTACATGCTCCACGCCGAGTGCCGAGCACAATGCTGCGATGTCAATTTCCTTTGTTTTTTCCCCGCTGATGGTCCGGCCTGTCGACGGATGATGCTGATGGCCGGTCATGCCGGTCGTGCGGTTGTCCAGCACGATGACCGTGGAACACCCCTTGTTATAGACGATATTGACAAGTCCTGTAATGCCGGAATGAAAGAACGTCGAGTCTCCGATCACGGCGACCACCTTGCCGATAGTGTTTTCCACTCCGAGCGCCTTTTCGATGCCGTGCGCGTTCCCGATACCGGCTCCCATACAGACACAGGTATCCATCGCGGACAACGGCGGGAGTGCCCCCAGAGTATAGCAACCGATGTCTCCCGTGACAAAAACATCAAGTTTGGACAGCACATAAAAGAGGGCACGATGCGGACATCCCGGACAGAGCGTGGGAGGGCGCTGCGGAAGCGGCACTGCATCAAATATGCTCTGCTGACCGACAGGTCCCAGAACAGCTTTCCTCACAGACGCTGCGCTGAGTTCTCCGACGGGAGAGATCAGTTCCTTCCCTTTGCAAGAGACTCCAAGAGCCCGGACATGGGTTTCGAGATAGGGATCAAGCTCCTCCACGACAATCACTTCATCGATTGAGCCGGCGAATTTTTTTATCAGATCGTCCGGCAACGGCCATACCATACCGAGCTTCAGAATCGACGCCTCAGGGAACGCTTCCTTGACGTATAAATATGAGATCCCGGAGGTTATGAATCCCCGCTTTTTATCACCCCATTCGATCCGGTTTTCGGGGCAGGTCTCAGCATGTTTTTTGAGTTGCTGTATGCGCAACTCCATATCCCGACGTCTTTTGCGTGCATTGCCCGGAAGCATTACAAATTTTTCAGGCATCCGCTGAATCCCCGGGGTGATCGACAGTGTTTCGCGGGACTCTATCTTTACGATTCCCCTCACATGGCAAACCCTGGTCGTCACTCTCAAAATAACGGGGGTATCGAACAACTCACTGTAGTGAAAGGCCTGTTTGAGAAACAATTTGGCCTCCGCAGCATCGCTGGGCTCAAGCATCGGCAACTTCGCCGCCAATGCGTAATGTCTGTTGTCCTGTTCATTTTGCGAGCTGTGCATGTCCGGATCGTCAGCATTGACGATGACCAGTCCGCCGAGCACGCCGGTGTAGGCAGCAGTAAATAACGGATCCGCTGCAACATTCAGCCCGACATGCTTCATGGTTGCCATGGCCCGCGTCCCGGCAAAGGACGCGCCAAGAACCACCTCAAGGGCTACCTTTTCGTTGGGAGCCCATTCCGTGTATATGCCGCCATACCGGGAAAGCTCGGCAAGAATCTCGCTGGACGGGGTGCCGGGATATCCTGAAGCAACCGCAACGCCGGCTTCATATGCACCCTGCGCAATAGCCTCATTTCCCGACAGTACAATGCTGGCGCCTACGGTGTCTTTTTCTTTCATAAAGATGACCTTTCGCTGGATCTGAGAAATTCCCTCCGCGCTGCTGCGCAGGATGGTATCCGGTGCTATGCGCCGGAATGGGCTTTTTTAATCGCTTCAGATTTTGTGGCAAGAGCCTCACGCATCTGGCGACGAGCGGTTTCCAGGCGCTCGGCAACTTCCGGATGCTTTATCGAGAGTATGGAGCATGCAAGATATGCCGCATTTCGTGCTCCATCAACGGCAACCGTAGCAACCGGTATACCGGGAGGCATCTGAACGGTAGAGTAAAGTGCATCGACACCGGCCAGCGCGCCGGACTTCAACGGGACCCCGATTACCGGCAGCGTTGTATGTGCGGCGACCACTCCCGCCAGGTGCGCGGCCATGCCTGCTCCGGCAATAAGCACCTCGATCCCGCGCTGACGGGCGCTTTTTGCATACTGTGCGGTTTTATCGGGCAGCCGATGTGCTGAACTGATGTCAAGCTCATACGGCACACCCATCTCCTTCAAAACTTCGGCAGCTTTTTCCATGACCGGAAGATCGCTGTCACTTCCCATTAGAATGCCAACCAGTGCTTTTCCCATACAAACCTCCTCGTGAAATATTTCAGATGAACACGGTAAGTTCCGTTTTGCTACGATGATGTCTCATCAGGCTTGCAGCCTGAACATCCGGTGAGCGCGGCAAGACCGTTCGCCAGGCTCCGTCTCGATCGGTATAAGACCGCCTGTGACAAGCAATCCGGTGATAGTGCCCGATAGTTTCCCTATAAAAAGCTGCGGGCTTCTCAATTATTTCCGGATCGCGTCATCAGGAGCACCCTGAGTGAAAGCCTGATGTTGTGCGAGAAAAAACGAACTCAGCAGAATTATTATAGCGCAAAGAGCTCACAAACAGGCAAATATGGCGAGAACATATGCGCCGGCATTGAGAAGTTCGGGCACTACAGAAGACACTCCGAATTCCGACCCGCTGCCGCAGCCTGCCGGCAAGAATCATTGTCGCAGCGACCAAGGCTGTTGTAATGCCGGGTAGCGCCTGTGTTTGAGACAGCGTGAATCCATACGTATCGTGAAGCTCCGGAGCATAGATGCTCCATGCGTATGTGATGCCGGGGCAGCACATGATAAACACAGTGCCGAGTAAACAGAGGTGATATTTCATCTGCATCCCTCTTTTACCTGATACGATGCGCGCCGTATTCGATCGGACAGAACCGGGCAGGCCGATGCTGTGCCTGTGAGGCGCACTGCAATGCTGTCCAGTCCGGCACTGTCAAGATCATGCAGCGCGTTATACAGTCCGGCAAGAATCATGTCACGGTCTCCGGAGAGTACTCGTGTCAATTCAGCTCTTTCATGGTCATTCCTCGAAGTATGACCACCGATGGTCAGCACGCCCACGAGCCCGAGATCGTCATCAAGCGGCAGCCCCGCCGGAATAACATGCAACGGTGTTTTGGGAGCATAATGACGCCTCATCATTCCCGGTGACTGCATGGCGCTTCGCAGGGGGTCTGCCACGCGCACTTCTCCGATGAGTCGCCGGATGGCTTCGAGGGGAAGAGCTCCGTGACGGAGCAGGAGGGGAACCTGATTTGTAAGGGAAATGACGGTTGATTCAATCCCGAATCTGCATTCGCCGCCATCAATGATTACATCCGGCGCATCATAAACGAAGTCAGCCGCATGCAGGGCAGTTACAGGACTTAAAAAGCCGCTCGGATTTGCACTGGGAGCGGCTATCGGGCTTCCGGCTGCATGGATAAATGCCCGAGCGACAGGATGTCCGGGGACACGAATGGCCACGGTCGGCAGGCCCGCCGTAACGGGGGGCGGAACCGAATGGTGTGCTGGCAAGACAAGCGTTAGCGGTCCTGGCCAAAAATGGTTCGCAAGGATTTCAGCCTTGCCATTGCGCGACGTCGTCAGCTGAAAAGCCTTTTCAGCCGTTGCCTCATGAACGATAAGCGGATTTGAAGCCGGCCGACCTTTCATGCGGTAAATACGGGAAATGGCTTTCTCATTGAATGCGTCAGCCCCGACACCGTAGACAGTTTCGGTCGGGAAGACCACTACCCCGCCGTTTTTCACAGCGGACGCACTTTTCTGAATTGCGTCGTCAAGAAGTGCCGGCTGATTGCCATGGCAATGCAGTGCAGCGACCCAATCCGCAGCTTCGCCTATATCATTTGCGACAGTCCATTCTCCCTGCAATTCTGCACGGTGCTTTCTGCCATGCCCGCTTAATACATAGATGCCATGCGCTCCTGCAGCCTTTGCCATCTCAACGTCATGGGGGTGGTCACCTATGACGTATGAATCAGCGAGGTCTATTCCCCACCTGACAGCAGCGTCAGAGAGAAAAAAGGGTGACGGCTTTTTGCACGGACACCTGTCTTCGGTATCGTGCGGGCAAAAATATGAATGCTGAATATGAATTCCTGCGTCTGCAAGTCGCCGTTCAATGTAATTATTGACGCGCCGCACATTCTCCATGCTCAGAATGCCGCGGGCAACGCCGGACTGTTGCGTCACCATGAACAGCAGATTATTCTTCGATAACCGGCGAAGAGCCAGAAACGCCGAAGGCAAAAATACAGCGTCATCAGGAGACGCTATGTATCCGCGATCTTCAATCAGAGTGCCGTCCCGATCAAGGAACACAGCTTTCATTTCCCCCCCGTGCCTTTTTCATTTATTGCTGTATTTATGCGCGAAAGAAATAAAAAAACCGCATAGCGGAACGGATTCCGTTATGCGGCCTATTCACAGCAGGCGACGTGGCCGCCCTCTGATTATCTGCCAGCAGAGTTATAATTATACCCTCAAAAAAACGAAAAAAACAAGCCGAGTTGTAATAGCCTGCAATCGGACTGCCTGCTACTCGTGCAGGAAGCGGGTCGGGGACGTTAAAGTAAAAATAATGATGCGTTCTCCCGTAACGGTACTGATATCAGTGTGCAGGCTGAGAACCTTGATCCCCACAATCTCCTCGATAGACGCATCGAGCAGAAACCTTCCTTTTTCAATCAGCGCAACGCGAACTTTCTTTATCAGATCCCGACCGTCCTGGTCCTGGCTCTGGGCCAGCTGATGTTCGGCCGGGGTCAGAACACCTTTCAGTCGGACCAGGATCATGTCATCGATAATATACGACTTTGTTTCCAGTGGCCCTCTGCCCATAAAGTCTTTTTCAAATCGAACAACAGCATCGCTGATAAGAGCCTCGAGCTGCCCCTTGGTTGCCTTACTCCCTTTCACAGTGCTCATAGAATCGCCTCAACCTTGTATGTTTCTTTAAAGCGGGAAACGTTCCCCGCGTGATGCAAACAGATATATATCATACTCTTCTCCGGGATTGTAAAGCGAGGCTTGTTGCATTGCATCTGCAAGCCATAACGTGGGGTTTGCCGCCACGCTTGACGAGTGTGCTGAGCGCTGCTCCTCTCCCTGTCGAAATTCATGAAGAAAGCGGAATCGGGCATTTTTTCGCCGGTTATTTCCCCATATCCGCGATGATCTGGTCCGCCAGTCTATAGCCGTTGCCAATACAGTCATTCACAGCCACTCCGCGAAAAGCATTTCCTCCGAGATAGAGTCCTTTGTGCCTGATGAGCGCTGTTTCGATTGTCTCGATCCTTTTATGATGATTGACATGATACTGCGGGATAGCTTGCTTCCATCGGTACACCTTTATCAGCTCAGGATCAGCCTTTACATCGGCGATTGCCGCAAGCTCGGAAATCGCGGTGTCAATGAGCTTGTCATCCGGAAGCATGGCACGTTCCTCTGCGCGGGCTCCGCCAATCATGACCCGAAGCAAAACGCGATCCTGCGGTGCGCGATTCGGAAAGATGCTGGTATCGAACAGCGTGCCGAGAATCTGCCTCTTCTCCCTGGCAGGGATGAGAAAACCGAAGAGGTTGAGGTCGCGGGTAAGCTGCTCTTTGCGATAGCCGAAAGCCACAACAGACAGAGCAGGATAGGGGATGTCGCGCAACTGCATGGCAATACCGCTGTCAATGCCCTTAACAGCAGTCGCCATGTCGTGGGCAGGAGCGGTGATGACAACATAATCTGAATCGGACTGAGAACCGTCAGCAAAATGGAGAGTGTACCCATGAGCGGCCCTTTCTGTTTCAATCAGACGCTTTCCGGTAACCAGCCTCTGCCCGAGAAAAGTGGAGAGCTGCTGAATTAGGCTGTACATGCCATGCTCAAACGACATGAGCGTCCCTCCCGGTCCGGCTTCGACCTGGCCTCCTCCCCCGGCTTCTTTCTTCTCTTTAGCAACTGCCATAAATCCTTTGATGAGACCGCCGTATTTCTGCTCGAGATCATAAACCTTGCCGAAACAGCTTCTTATGCTCATTTTTTCCGGGTCACCTGCATATATGCCGGAAGCCATGGGGTCGAGCAGTTTTTCATAGAACTCGGTGCCGACACGCCGGACAGCGAAGTCCTTTAGGGATTCATCATCATAGATTTTTTTCGCGATGAAATATTCACTCATCATGCGGAGACGTCCGCCGAGGGTCAGGAAATTGGAAAGAAAGAATTTTGCGGGATCGGTCGGTATCATCCGCAGGTCACCGTCGAAATAAATATAGCGCTTTCGTGCGTTGTCGTTACTTTTGATCGGCGGAAGCCCAAGCTTCTTTGCCAGCTCCAGTGTTGCAGGTTTGTTGTCGAGAAAGCCGTTCACCCCGGCCTCGCATAGGTAGCTGTCCACCCGTTCAGTGTATATTTTGCCGCCGGGTCGGGTGTCGGCTTCGTATACGGTTACGTCGAGCGCCGGGTTCTTGTCGAGCAGGGCGTAAGCGAGAGAGAGTCCGGAGATTCCGCCACCGGCGATCGCGATGCGTGTGCTCATGTCGTTTTCACTCCTTGTTTTGATTTGTGCGTCAAAGAACTACGTATAAATCATTTTTCTGGTCATGCCGCCATCGACCACGATGTTGGAGCCGGTAATGAACCCGCTCTCCGGCGATGCCAGATAACAGACGAGTGACGCAATATCCTCGGGGGTTCCAACGCGGCCGACCGGATGCTGCATGCTGTCCGCTTCGGTGATGCCGGGCATTTTTCTGAACTTCTTTTTTTTCCACGGGCTGACCTCAATCCAGCCGGGACTGATGCAGTTGACGCGCACCTTTGGCCCGAGGCTGATGGCAAGTGCATGCGTGAGGGCAACGATACCGCCTTTTGATGCAGAATAGGCTTCCGTGTCGGCCTCGGACATCAATGTGCGGGTCGAGCCCATGTTGATGATTACGCCCTGCTGCCGGGCAAGATAGGGCGCCGCATGTTTTGAACACAGAAACGTTCCCGTAAGATTGATAGCAAGTACTTTATTCCATGTCTCCAGCGGGAGATCGGTAATCGACCGGTTGGCAGAGATGCCTGCATTATTCATCAGGATATCAATGCGACCAAACAGTCTGAACGTCTCTTCCATCAGCACTTTGATGGAAGCCTCATCCGTAACGTCCGCAGGAATGAAGCGGACCGTGCCAAGGTCGGCATACTCCTGTTCAACTTCATGGGCAGCTTCCTCGTCGATTTCCGCAATGACTACCTTTGCTCCGGCTTCAAGCAGCCGCTTTGTGACAGCTTTGCCGATGCCCTGGCCTCCTCCCGTGATAACGGCAACACGATCCTCAAATCCGTTCATAGCCAGTTGTTCTCCTTTGCTGTTGTAAGGACAATTTCTGCGAGCGCCTCGATGAACTGCGGCGCAGTGTTCAAAGAGGGGGTTCGCTTCATGGTAATACCGAGCCGGTGTGCAAGTTCCTGGTATTCAATATCAATTTCATACAGGGTTTCTATGTGATCAGACACAAAACTAATCGGGACGATAAGCACGTTCCATATCCCTTCATCTGCAATGGATTTCAGCATTGATTCCGTGGATGGCTCAAGCCATTTTACCGGACCGCTTCGCGACTGGAATGAAAGGCGCGAGTCCAGGGCAAGTCTTTCCGCAATAGCCTGAACTGTCTCCTGTGTCTGCGTCAGGTAGGGATCTCCGCTGTCGATAAATGATTGCGGAAGACTGTGCGCGCTGAAGAGTACAACGGGACGTTCGACGAATTCACTCATTGACGACTGAATGCCGGCAGCCAGGGCATCAAGATACTTCGGGTGCAGATGCCACGGCCGAACTTCAGCAATGGAACAGCCCTGATGCCGGGACAGTGCAGCAGCAAATGCCTTCATTGAAGAGCCTGATGTCGCAATCGAATACTGCGGGTACAGGTTCAGTGCAATAAATTTCCGCACACCTCGCGAGTAAAGTTTGTCGACGGCGTCGGCAATGAAGGGATGCCAGTAGCGCATGCCGATTGATGTTACAAACGGCGTGTTCGGCATAATCTCTTTCAACATCCCGGCAAGCGCATTCTCCTGCGCAGCGGTAATCGGAAGAATGGGAGATCCTCCGCCTATCTTCTGATACATAGCCGTCGTTTTGGAGGCGCGAAAATGCGCAATCAACGCAGCAATCGGTTTTTGCAGCGGCCGAGGGCCTAGTTTGATAATGTCCCGATCCGAAAAGAGGTTGTAGAGGAACGGCTTGACGGCTGCGGGAGCATCAGGCCCGCCAAGATTCAGCAGGATGACGCCGATCATACCTTTAAGCATACCGGAACGGGACAAGGCGATGCAAGAAACACGGGCTGAATGGCGTAAAAGACAGGGGAATGACCCTTGCCGCAACGATTGTGCGTGATAGACGCTTTGCAGATAACGGCAAGATCATTAGATGCAGCCGGAGTGACCTCCAGCATCGACGTTGCAATTTACTTGGCCGGCAAGCTTGTCGACTGAATCCCCCCGGGCATACTGGAGGCTCTACAATTTGAGAGGAGAGAGTCATGGAAAAGACAACGAAGTATTCTCCATGGGTTCGGGACCGGGCAGTGCGGATGGTATTTGAACAACAGAAGGAACACGGTTTGCA
>DATIKF010000330.1:0-1798 GCA_035477855.1 Dissulfurispiraceae bacterium | reverse complement strand
CGAATTGAATGTTCCCCAGTTCGTGCCGTTCACTGCAGTTACACCATCGCCCAACCCGCCCTGCCTGTACCCGTCGGCTGTAAGAGCCGCGTTGAACGCAAGCTGACTATTGAGGTTGGCATATTCGACAAAATACAGTATCCTTATTGCATTGTAAACATGATATGGCAGTATTTGCCATCCCGCCCCGCGGTTGCGTGCCCAGGTGCGCATTGTCGGTCTGCAGGCATTGGTTACGGGCATACCCAGCAGTGTGTTGGCCTGGGCATCCCAGGCTGCGTTGTTGTTGCCGCCCCTGTAATCGACATGGGTATTTACCACCGCCGACAGCCTGTTGGTAGGCCTATGCAGACAAGCCTCGGCAGCGCTTACATATGCCTGCCTGAAATGCTTGTAGCCCGCCAAGGGGTATTCCGACAGCCGTATGCGCCGTATGCTGCCTACGCTCTCGGCTCTGTACCAAAACTCTGGTATCCGCACCATCCACTGGCCTGTTGCGCCCGATAGGTCGGCTGCCCCACCCGTGGCCAGCAATAATGAGTTGTTGGGGTGCAGCAGGGTTTCCTGCCCTGTGTCGCTTAGGAGGCAGCGCACCATGCGGCTCTGTATGGGCAAGGTGCGGTGCATATCCATATTGCCTATACGCACAAGCGCAGGATGCACCAAGGCCTCATCCCATTCCACACCGTAGGTGAGCATCATCAGAGGCTCAATCGAACGGTCTATCATCTTCTGCACAGTAGCGCGCGTAAGCGTGCGTAGGTTTGCGTGTAGGTTCATCAGGTTAGTAGTCTTATGTGGTTTAGTGTACCGCTTCCTGCCGCCGCGCGACTTATGTGCAGCCGTATCCAGGCACCCGCAGGTGCCACAAACGACCACGATGCCGTGCCAGCTGCCGAGAGCAAAATCAATTCCGAACCGTCGTAGGTGGCAAAGTGCTGCCCATCGGGCGATATTTGCAAGGCAACGGTTATAGTGTTGGGATTAATTCCTGAGTAACCCAGGCTCACAAGATTTTCGGTGCCTGTGGTGCGCAATGCGCCAGAATGCCACTCAAGGGGCAGACCGGCCATATTTACGGGCATGTTTGGTGTATCGCGTAGATTTCCCATGTTTTGCTGATTATTGATCTCAGATCACTGTTCACTATTCACTGTGCACTGCATCACGCCGCCCTCACCGACACTATTGCCGCAATGGCTTCCTGTTTTTTGGGCAGTGCAATGTAGCGATGCCTAAAGTTGATCAGGTTCTCCTGTGTGGTGGGGTTGTTCTCCGCACGGCTTAGGTATGTCTTGGTAGTACCTGCACATTTAAACATGCGCGAAGCAGCAAAAGCTACCGATGCCTGAAAATCGGTGCCCGGCACAAGGGCGGCACCAAATGCGTTCTTGGCACGGGTAGTGCCGTTGTAATAGGGGTTGCCAACATACTCATATATCTGAAAGCCCAGCAGATTCATTATCTTGCCTGTCTCATACTTGTAGTATTGGTCAACAAACTTTTGGTCTAATAGCAGCAGGTCGTTCACATGGTCGGAGCATAGCACCAGCACACGGTCGTTGAGCGGCACTTTGAGCCTGTCAAATTCTCCCTTTAGCGCCACAATATCTTGGCGAGTGAGTGTTTGGCGGCCATCTTTTACTGCTCCGCTGGTGCCCACAATAGGCGTAAGGGTAGTGTTGCTCTGCGGAGCAAACGCATGGATTGCTTTGTCGTGCTTGGTTTCGGTAATCACCGCCCTGTGTCGCTCAATTACGCTCTCCATTTTGTTGTGATGTATTGCCTCTAATTCGTC
>DATIKF010000329.1:0-2215 GCA_035477855.1 Dissulfurispiraceae bacterium | reverse complement strand
AGAGGACATCAAGCGACAAGAGAGGTAGAGATGTCCTACAACGTAAAGACGATCAATCGGAATCAAATATATCTGATGCCGCCGAGCCTTCAGGAATGGTTACCTGAGAACGACATGGCGTGGTTCATAATCGATGTGGTGGAGCAAATGGACATAGGCGCATATTATCGCAAGTATCGCAGTGATGGTCGGGGACAAGCGGCATACGATCCTGGGATGATGATAGCGCTTTTGGTATATGCCTATAGCAATGGGATACAGTCGTCTCGTGCAATAGAGCGGCTATGCGAGCGCGACATAGGGTTCAAGGTAATAGCTGGGGACGAGAAGCCGGACCATACTACGATATCGAGATTCAGACAGGAAAACGGGGAGGCGCTGAAGGAGCTTTTCACTGCGGCTCTGAAACTGTGCGCAAAGGCGGGATTGGTCAAGCTTGGTGTAGTGGCATTGGATGGGACGAAGATAAAGGCCGATGCGGCCCTTGATTCTAACCGGACGTATGATCACATAGAAAGCGAAGTAAAGAGGATGTTGGCCGAGGCTGAGACTAAAGATGCGGAAGAAGACAAACTGTACGGAAAAGGCAAGCGTGGCGACGAGCTGCCGGAAGAACTGCGAGACCGTCGGAGTCGTCTGACCCGGTTGAAGGAGTGCAAGGCGCGACTGGAGCAGGAGAAGGCCGAGAAGGCGGCGAAACAGAAAGAGAAGATGCAAGAGCGACAGAAGCAGGAAGCCGAGACCGGTCAAAAGAAGCGAGGTCGTAAGCCAAAAGAACCGGAAGCAGTTGTCGCGGCAGACGCAAAGGCAAATGTAACCGATCCCGACAGCCGGATAATGAAGACGCGCACGGGGTATGTGCAGGGATACAATGGGCAGGCCATGGTAACAGAGGATCAGATAATCATTGCGGCTGAGCTTACGCAGGAAGAAAACGACGTAAAGCAGCTGATCCCCATGATGGAAAAAGCAGAGCAAAGCATTGCGGAGTTGAAGTTGACCGATAAGGGAATAGGGGCAGTGTTGGCCGATGCCGGATATTGCAGTGATGCGAACATGGAGAATGCACGGCCGGATGGCCCCGAGCTCATAATAGCGACGAAGAAAGATTGGAAGCAGAGGCAGGCATTAAGAGCGGCCGATTGTCCTCGTGGTCGCATTCCCAAAGGTTTGTCGTTACGAGAGCGGATGGAGCGTAAGCTGCTGACAAAACGTGGACGCGCATTGCATAAGAAGCGGGGACAGATTGTTGAGCCGATTTTCGGACAGATAAAGAACTGTCGGGGGATATTGAAGTTCATGAGGCGCGGGTTTGAAGCCTGTGCCCAGGAATGGAAACTTATCTGCGCTACTCATAATCTCCTGAAGCTATGGCGTAGCGGAAAGATGGCGGTTAATGCGGTTTAAGAAACCAACAGGGACGCCATCCCCCGCTATCACAGTAAGGATGGCAAGCCGACGCGGGTTCGATGCGTTCGGGCTTATTGAATACCCCTCTCATTTGGGAAATCTATTCGGTTGAAAAAATGTTCGTGCAACGGACTCTATTATACAGGAATTAAAGTTCCGCATGATTCCAGCCGATAGGTATGCTATAGTTAATTTCAAGACGAGGATTCATGAAATGAGGAGCATGCAAAAGCGCCACCTGCAAGAGAAATCAGCACGCTTCAGCCGCAACAGCAGGATTTTTCTCGCAGGTGCTTTTTTTTGTCTCCTGATTGCCGGGCTGCCGGCAGCGGGCATTGGTGCGGACTCACAAAAGCCTGCGCTGCCTGAGGCTCAGCCTCAACAGAAACCGGATCAGCCTGCACCGCAATCTGCCGCAAAACCGGAGGCGACTCCCCCGCCGAAAACCGAAGAGGGATTCGATATCGTGTTGCTGATGGACAGCTCCGGCAGCATGAAGAAAACCGATCCGAGAGATTACCGCAAAGAGGCTGCAAAACTTTTCGTATCGCTCATGCAGGAACGGGATAACATCAGCATAGTCAGCTTTGGTGATTCTGCAACCGTGCTTGCGCCCCTGACCCCCGGGGGGAAAAAAGATCGCTCTGCGCTGTTCAGCGCAATCGGCAAGATAACCTCGCGCGAGATGACGACGAATATCACCGATGCAGTCAGACTTGGATTTGAACTTCTCAATAAATCGAAGCGTCAGAATCGCATAATGCTGCTGATGTCCGACGGGCAGATAGACCTGCTCTCAAAAGAA